>CAYTIZ010000367.1:0-2314 GCA_964437885.1 uncultured Enterobacteriaceae bacterium | reverse complement strand
TACGCCAACCATCCACATGATGGAAACCAAACAGGCAATAGCAAAACATTGCATCAGAACTGACAAGACATTTTTTACACGCACCAGACCTGAATAAAATAATGCCAAACCAGGTAAAGTCATAAACAAAACAAGCGCTGTCGAAGTGAGTACCCAGGCCGTATCGCCTGTATTTAAATCATCGGCAAATACGACGCCAGGAAATATAGTGAGTAGTAGAATTAAAACACGATTCATTAAGTTTTCTCTCTGGGCCAATATCATCACATTAAATAGGTGATATTGTTTATATTAAATATTTTTATTCTTGTTTAGA
Source organism: uncultured Enterobacteriaceae bacterium (assembly GCA_964437885.1). Classification (GTDB taxonomy): domain Bacteria; phylum Pseudomonadota; class Gammaproteobacteria; order Eutrophobiales; family Eutrophobiaceae; genus UBA7359. The sequence continues at coordinate 1,998 of CAYTIZ010000367.1, read as the reverse complement.
TAGCATCACTACCTGTTTCACCTGTGCGTATCCGGACGATCTGTTCCAGATTGAAGACAAAAATTTTGCCATCACCTATCTTCCCCGTACCTGCTGCCTTAGTAATGGCTTCTATAACAGCGTCGGTCGCATCATCATCGACGGCCACTTCGACCTTTACTTTAGGTAAGAAATCGACCACATATTCCGCACCGCGATATAATTCAGTGTGTCCTTTTTGACGTCCGAATCCTTTAACCTCAGTCACTGTAAGACCCTGAACGCCTACGCCCGAAAGTGCTTCACGCACATCGTCTAGCTTAAAAGGCTTGATTACCGCTGAGATCATTTTCATAGCTTTCCCCCTTGCAGATTTTTATAAATATTAAGTATGCGCCATCAAGAGTAGCAATTATTTCGTCTTGGTGCATCAGATGAAACCAGAAATTATCCTCAGGCAACAAAAAAGGGTGCCGAAGCACCCTTTTTTGTTGTTACTTTGAGAAGTGAAAGATTACAAGATGTAACCTCTCTCATCGTGAGCAACGAGATCAAGACCTTCGATCTCATCTTCTTCCGTTACTCGAAGTCCCATCACAATATCCAGAACTTTCAAGATAATAATGGTTAAGACTCCTGTATAAATAATGGTAAACAGAACACTCTTTATCTGAATCCAAAGTTGTGCTCCAATAGTAACGCCTTCAGCAAGACCAACACCACCCCATGATGTAGCAGTAAAGACACCCGTTAATATGGCACCAATAATACCGCCAACCGCATGTACACCAAAAACATCCAGTGAATCATCATAACCCAAGGCACGTTTAAGTGTCGTTGCAGCATAGAAACAACCAACACCTGCTGCTGCACCAATTAACAATGCGCCCTGTGGACCTACTGAACCTGATGCAGGAGTAATGGCAACCAGACCAGCAACGGCACCAGAAGCAATACCAAGGACACTTGGTTTACCATGTCTTATCCATTCAACGAACATCCAGCCTAATGCAGCAGTTGCTGTTGCTATCTGTGTCACCAACATAGCCATACCTGCAGTGCCATTTGCGGCAACGGCAGAACCAGCATTAAAACCAAACCAGCCAACCCAGAGTAGCGATGCACCAACGATGGTATAGGTTAGATTATGTGGGGGCATCGCTGTGGTAGGATAACCCTTACGTTTACCAAGCATGATTGCAGCAACCAGACCAGCAATACCGGCATTAATATGCACAACGGTACCACCAGCAAAGTCAATAATGCCCCAATCCCACAACAAACCACCATCACCAGCCCAAACCATATGCACCATAGGGATATAACAAACAGTGACCCATATAGTCATGAAGACCAACATGGTTGAAAATTTCATTCGCTCGGCAAAAGCACCAACAATTAGAGCTGGTGTAATAATAGCGAAAGTCATCTGGAATGTAGCAAAAACGGATTCAGGTACAGTACCAACCATTGAATCAACTGTAATACCACTCATAAAGGCATTTCCTAGACCACCAACAATGGAATTCAGATTAAAAACACCTGCTTCCATACCTGTTGTATCGAATGCCATGCTATATCCATAAACAACCCAAATTACAGACATTAGTGCAGTAATTGTAAAACATTGCATCATGACTGATAACACATTTTTACTTCTGACCATGCCCGCATAAAACAGACTCAAACCTGGAATTGTCATCAGCAAGACAAGCAGTGTTGCCACAATCATCCATGCTGTATCACCAGCATTCAGATCATCAGCCATGGCAATTGAAGGTACGACTAAAGTACAAAACCCCAACGCCGCTCCTAGCAAGCCTTTTTGACTTATTAATTTACTAAATAAACTTTTCATCGTTTTATCTCCTCACCGATGTTTGATTTAAAGCGCGTCGTCGCCGGTCTCGCCGGTACGTATACGAACCACTTGCTCAAGTGATGAAACAAATATCTTTCCATCACCGATTTTGCCCGTGCTAGCAGCTTTGGTTATTGCAGCGACAACTTCATCAACTT
>CAYTIZ010000366.1:0-2316 GCA_964437885.1 uncultured Enterobacteriaceae bacterium | reverse complement strand
TCGATATTGTTTTTTTCGTTTAAATCTAAACGGCACATCATAACCTTCTACTGTTACGGTATTAATCAGCCAGATCTTGTCTTTATCTTCTCTTTGTACATGCGATGTGACTTTCATCATTTCTGAATGAATAAGCTTTTTGTGACTTTCTAGTAATTTTTTGACAGGCGACTTCACTTCAATTTGCTCAAGAACATCTATTATCAACAGTTTAGCATACCTGCCTGTTTGTTATGAGACTTGATAGAAATTTCTTACTTGTTGCTCAACATCATGTGCGCCATAATCCGTCTCTTTTTCAAACAGAATAGACATCATCATGTGGTTCAAAAACCTTCGTATTTATCGACTTACTAAGGACATCGATCTTTCTCCTGAAACACTTGAAGCAGCATTAGCTGAGCAAAACTTTAGTCCTTGCGCCAATATGGATTTTTCTAAATATGGTTGGGTACCCCCATTAGGCAAGAACAGTGATCTGTATACGCATAGTTGTAGCGGTTACGTCATGATCTGTGCGCGTAAGCAGGAAAAGATTTTGCCTCCGGCTGCAGTTAATGAAGTTGTTGAAGAGAAGGTACTTGATTTTGAGCAGGAGCAAACGCGACCTATTTACCGTAATGAAAAACGCACTCTTAAAGAAGATGTTATCCATTCTTTGCTGCCGCGAGCATTAACGCGCTCCTATCTGGTTTATGCTTATTTTGATCCGGCAAGTAAGTTATTGATTATTGATTCTGCCAGCGCAAATAAATGTGAAGAATTCATGGATCACTTACGTGCGACCTTAGGTAGTCTGCCTGTCGTGCCTTTGAAGTGTCATGCTGATGCTGCGAACATTATGACACACTGGTTAAAAGATACCGCACCGAAAACATTTGAACTTGATAACGAATGTGAGTTGCAAAACCCACGTGAAAGTAAAAATATAGTCCGCTGTAAAAATCAGGTATTGGAAAGCGAAGAAGTACTAAGCCATTTAAAAGCAGGTAAACGTGTTACGCAACTAGCACTGGTGTGGCGTGATGCGATTCGTTTTATTTTATCGGATGATTTTGTTATTAAACGTTTACGCTTTGAAGAAATTATTCAGGAACAGGCAGAGGGCGAAGCTGATGATAGAGCAACACAATTTGATCAGGACTTTGCTGTCATGGTTTTACAGTTACATGAATTCATAAAAGAATTGCTCGAAGAATTCGGTGGCGTTGAAAAGGAATAATGATGAAAATTGCACTTGCCTCAAAATCACCGCGCCGCAGCGAACTACTAAAACAAATTGGTATTGAGTTTGAAGTTATTGATATTGATATCGATGAAAGCTGCAATGACAATGAAATACCTGAAGATTATGTATGCCGCATTGCTATAGAAAAAGCGCGCACTGGTAAAGCCACCCTTAAAAATGATCTTCCTGTTCTTGCTGCCGACACCGCTGTTGTTTTAGATGGACATATTCTAGGTAAAGCAGAAAATAAGGGTGATGCGATTGCGATGTTAACAAGATTATCCGGCAAAACTCATGACGTACTCTCTGCCGTTACTGTAATCAATACACAAGAGCAGACTAAAATTAGTATAAGCAAAGTCACATTCAAAGCCTTGAACGAAGAAGAAATTAACGCTTATTGCAATTCCGATGAACCGATTGGCAAAGCAGGAGGCTATGCGATCCAGGGAAAAGCAGCCATTTTCATTGAACGACTTGAGGGAAGTTATAGTGGAGTTATGGGACTGCCGCTTTTTGAAACCCAACAATTACTCAATATCTAAAGTGTAGTCCTTAGGCAAAATCCATAGTAATGCTCAACAACATAGAAATAGATTGTTGACCAATCCGGCTGGCCAGCATCATTCGTTGGCCAAATCATCTTTCGATTACGCCAATGATTATGATAGTGCTCGGCACAAAGATTAATGATGTCTCTTCCCACTAGCCGTTTAATGCCGTTTTCAGATTCCATCTTAAAGTAATCATCAAGCACATCTAGATAAGCTTGTTTCAATAGTGGTTTGTTCTCTTCTTCCATTATTGAACGGTCGACCGTCACAGCAAACACATCGCCTAACTCAACAATCCGGTCGGCATGCTGTTCCCCTGCCAGCATGTCTGCTGCACGCTCGCAGCTTTCTGCATTGCCCTCGCCACACAGACGCTGTTGATATTCACGTAAAGATTCAGCTAAAACCAGATTCGAGATGCTTAATCCGGTCAATATCAACAGGAATGATATAAATACCCGTCTGAGCATATATTTAACTCCATCATTTCTAATGTCTTATGAATTATTATAGTGAAATTATCAAAATCCCGAC
>CAYTIZ010000365.1:0-2361 GCA_964437885.1 uncultured Enterobacteriaceae bacterium | reverse complement strand
GAAGCCTGTAAGAACCAGGCATTTAGTTTTGAAGATCGCGTGCTTGCACTACAGTTTCATTTAGAAATGACACCTACAAGCACAGATAATATCGTTAAGTTTTGCGCAGACGAATTAACCGACGGTCGTTATACTCAAGACGGTAACACTATTACTCATACTACTGAGCATTACGCTACTTCAAATACCTTAATGGAAAAATTGCTTGGGCAGTTAGTCAACCAGACCCAGTAGACCTTTCATTTTTTTCTTGCCGACAAGCAAGTCTTGCAAGGTATATGTATCTAACACCTCCATAAAGCCACGCATAGCCTCTTGCAACACACCACGCAAACGACACGAAGGGCTAATTGCACAGGTATTACTATCAGAAAAGCACTCCACCAAAGCTAAATTTTCAAAACGCCTAACCACATCACCAATATTAATCTCATCAGGCGAGCTAGCAAGCCGAATACCACCACCTTTTCCTCGCACCGTTACAATCAAGCCTTGCGCACCAAGTTGGTGTACGACTTTAACCAGATGATTGCGTGATATTCCATAGCTAGCTGATATTTCAGTAATAGTAGGAAGCCCTTCTCTACGTAAGCCAAAGTAAATAAGGGTACGAAGTGAATAGTCAGTGTATTGAGTTAGCTGCATTTACCTTTCGCGCCAATTTTTAAAATATTTATATGACAATGCCGAATTAGGCTCTGCATGCCTCTACAGTTCAATGCTACCACTAAAGCCACTTGGAATATATATTTCAGCCGCACCACAATTGACCATTCCATACATTCCACATCAGTTTAAACTTGACTTACATTAAGATATATATATTATATATTTTTAGATATATTTAATTTAACTCTTTATATTTTGAGTTTTAATTTGCGCAGTTTTAACAACAAAAAATTTCAAAGTAATTACAAATGAGTGCATCCATGAAATTCACCATCAATCAATCACATAACTAAAATAGTCTTTATAACCCAGCAACGAGGTATTCGCTATGTTTAAAGAAAAAAACACAAATGAGAGTTCTTGCATTCTTCTCGCAATCACTGTGATGCTAGCGTTTATGTCATTAATGCTGATGTCTTCCCTAGCGCAAGCTAGTGATGGACACCATAAAGACAAGCATTTCAGCCATACCATAATAAAAAAAGAGGGGAAAACTATTCATCAAGTCACCATGACTGCAATGGAAAATGAGGTCGAAGTCGATAACGCGGGTAAAGTAAAGTATGCGGCAATGACCTTTGGTGGCACCATGCCTGGCCCTGTTGTACGCGTAACTCAAGGCGATATCATTGAGTTCACTTTAATCAATCCAGCAACGAACGCCTTCCCCCATTCTATGGACTTCCATGCAGCTGTGGTCGATGTGCTAGATGAATTTGGTGCTGCCAATCCAGGCGAAACCAAAAAATTTACTTTTGAAGCTCGCTATGCAGGTTTATTTATGTATCACTGTGGCGCAAGTCCCATGCCTATGCATATTTCTCGTGGTATGTTTGGCGTCATTATGGTTGATCCTAAAGAAGGCTTTACCGAAAGCTACCCTAAACCAGATCGCGAATACTTCCTTGTGCAATCACAGTTTTGGCCTGATCCTTTAAATATTGAAGGTATGATGGAAAATACTGGCTGGACGCAGACCTTGATTAACGGCAAAGCCTTTCATTACACACCGGTACATGACCCAGCTTCTAAGCTAGTATTAGAAGCCAAACCTGGTGAGTTAGTACGCCTACACTATGTTAATGCCAATATTAACAACGTCGCTAGCATGCACCCAATTGCTGGCATATGGGATCGTGTCTATGTTAATGGCAGCCCTAAAAACATCATGTACGATATGCAGACCCACTTAGTGCCTGTTTCTGGCTCAGCCAGTTACGACATTGTTTCACCGGCTGATCGCCCTACTAACAATGCCATTGTTGATCACAATATGAGTTCAGCCATGCGTGGGGCAATCACTATTTTAATGAATAAGCCTGATGCCAATCCAGAACTTGGTCGTGGTAACCCAGAAAATATGTTGTTACGTGTGAAAAATTAGCACCTCTCACTTAAGTAACAACGCCACATGGCAGCACCCCCGATGTATACTATCGAGGGTGTTTTTTGCCTACTAAATAATTTAATTATTAAAAATAATCGGCTCAATTACTTTGACATCACCTACTCAATACGGAAATAGTGATAGCTCTTTTCTTGCTGCCGGCGGCATCGAAGGTATTCGAAGGCTTGTCGAAAATTTCTATTATAAAATGGATACTTTAGCATTCGCCAAAATAATTCGCGGTATGCACCCAAATGATCTCACTTCATCTATTGATAAATTATCCTTGTTTCTTTGTGGTTGGC
>CAYTIZ010000364.1:0-2381 GCA_964437885.1 uncultured Enterobacteriaceae bacterium | reverse complement strand
CTTGTGATATAGATGATGCAATCTCACCATAACCAATAATTACTGTATTTAAAACTTTCATTCTTAATTCTCAGCTTCTCGCTGGTTTTTCCTCGCATAATTCATTAAGACTTCGTAATGAGGGTATGCGATTCAAAACATCTAACATATCACCAAGTGAATAATATAATCCTTTACTTGAATACAACGCTTCATGAAGCTTAGATACCAATTCATAATCTTGCTTATAGTCAACTTGAAGTCTCAAATTTGGTTCAGTGAGATGTTCAGGGGCTTGCACAGATCTTATTATATAGCGTTCAGGATTCTCATAGAAATATAATGACACATGCTCTCGTACAGCTGAATCAAGTATGTTTTTTTCTACCCACATCAAATCGCTAGCTCTGAACACTTGAACATCTTGACCTTGAGGATAACTTTGTTCAAAAACTGTAGACACAATATCTGCATCACCAGCCAAAAATAATTCAACACTCTGATCTATTATTGCAGGGTCAAGAAGAGGGCAATCCCCGCAAAGCTCTACTATAATATCGGAGTTAATTTCCTTATGTGCTTCAACCACACGATTTAAAACATCCTCTTCACTTCCACGATAAACTTTTATACCCAAGTTATATGCAAGTTCTTCCAAAGGATCGTCATCAGGGGTATTGGTAGTCGCTAAAACAATTTCGTCTAGTAATTGAGATCCTAAAACTCGCTGAATCATAAGCTCTAACATTGAGTAATCTCCAACATTCAAGAGCATTTTTCCTGGAAGCCTCGTCGAATTTATACGAGCTTCGATACTCGCAACTATTCTCGTAGTCTCCATTAAGACTTTAATTCTGGGCTAATTGCCAATCGATTAACTTATCTCTGTTTTCGTATACTTTATAAAAAGCATCAACCAAATTTTTAATTATTTTCTCATCTATCTTATAAGCACATATTTCAACACCAAGTATTTCTTGTTCATAAAGACGCTGAGCCACGGGGCACATATTATATTGATAATTTCTATCGGATAGATTAAATGGGTATCCTTTATCTCCAAAGGCTACTTTATTTTGAAACAACGGCAACATATACAAAGGTTCGACATAAGCTTGAAAGCAAGAAAATCCTTCTGCATTCAGTGCCTTTACAAAAGTATCTCTGGATGGCCCTACTATTTTTTCATCGTATTTTAGAACCCAATCATAATAGACATGCTTGCATTTCTTTCTTACAAAAGGTGTTTTAATTCCATCCAAATCACCAAGCCCTTGCGTCAAAGCCTCGGCAAACATTATTCTTTTATTTACATGCTCATCAATATCTTCTAATTGTATTATTCCTATAGCTGCACTTAGTTCAGTCATTCGATAATTAAAACCAATCATGTTAGTCAAATTATCTATCTTTGCAGGCCCTACAATCGCTTCTGCATGATTACGTATCATTTGTAATCTTATTGCGAGTCCATCATCATTAGTAATACACATTCCACCTTCGCCAGTGTGTATATGTTTATGATAATTTAAGCTAAATATTCCTATATGCCCAATTGTACCGGCAAAACTATCATTTTCAGTGGCAAGTGGTGCTTGCGCATTATCTTCAATTAAATAAATATTTTTTTGATCTGCAAATTCTCTTAATTCACTTAAAGCAGCCGCCTGCCCAAATAAATTCACTGCAATGATGGCTTTAGTCTTTGATGAAAAACATTTCTTTACCGACTGCATGTCTATACAAAAAGTATTTTCATCAATGTCTGCAAATACAGGAATGCCTCCATATAATAAAGGAGCCATTGCTGTAGCAGACATTGTAGTACAAGGAACAATAACTTCATCTCCTGGATTCACGCCAATTGCACTCATGGCAGCATAAAGTCCCGAAGTATTAGAATTTACTGATATCGCATATTTCGAATTGAATTTATTGGACCATTTCTCTTCAAATTCCTGAATTTTTGGTCCACCTAAAAAACCTTCTTCCCAACCATAAAAACCAGATATACATCCCGACTGAATAACTTCCTGTACAGCCTCTTGCTCTCGTAAACCGATTGAATTATATCTGGATAGAGAATTAGCTAGTATCGGTTTTCCGCCTAATAAAGCTAGTTCAGACATAAAACCTTTTATTCATCCACATACTCTGAATAATAGCTTTGCGTTTCTTTATGCCATCTTTCAAAAAAATCTATCACGTCTTTAGGATTATCTTTTTCCCAATCTATTTTTTCATCCGATTCATTTTTTGAAGCAATCATACATAGGCAGTCCTGATCGATGTACCTGTTTATATACTTCACCTTGAAGTTGTTTACTGAGAGGAGTGCTTGAAGCGTATTTTTACTAAAACGTAAATTGTGTGTATCCAACGGCTTTGGGTCCAGATAAAAC
>CAYTIZ010000363.1:0-2384 GCA_964437885.1 uncultured Enterobacteriaceae bacterium | reverse complement strand
TCTTACTACATTCTAAAAATATTCGATAAACATAAACTGAAATAACAAATATGATACAGGCGTAAGCAAGAACAAAACCTCCAAGAAAGGAATGGTATTTATCACCCTTTGAAATCAACATAAGACATTGAGGCACAACTGCCGGAACGGCAAAACTCAAATAAACCATCTTACTAGCTGAATAAGTTATTAATGATCCAACAATAAGAGCCGTTATAAATAAAAGCAACATGCCATGATACAAAACTGAATCAAACAGGCTAAGCATGCCTGCAGGAATTAATAAAAAACCGGTAAGACCCCATAACGTTCCTGAAATCAAAGATAAACACAAAAAGGTAATTAACCAGCTTTCTATATTATTTTCATGTTCATTTTTATGGAAACACCAGGTAATAACAATGCGGATAATCGTTAATATAAAAAAAATAATAAACCAGGTTTTTAATACTACTGGATCTGCTACAGATTGAAAAAACCAAAAGACAAGAGTAGCGCCAAAAAATGTTGCTATAAAGCTAAGGTAAGAATGACGATAAAGTCTTTCTATTTGTTTTAAATCAGACATGATAAGTAAATTCCATTTTAGTTACACCAATCAAAACTTTTCTTTACCTGATATTTCCAGATTACTTCAAATTTAATACATCCTGCATATCAAATAAACCATTCTCTTTTTCAAGTAACCATTGGGCTGCTCTTACTGCACCACTGGCAAATGTTTTTCTTGATGTGGCCTTGTGCGTTATTTCAACTCGTTCGCCATCAGCAGCAAACATAACAGTATGATCACCGACAATATCCCCTGCACGGATTGTTTCGAAACCAATTGTATTTTTATCTCTGGCTCCGGTAATACCTTTACGTCCATAAACAGCACATTCTTTAAGATTACGGCCAAGCGTATTGGCAACAACTTCACCCATACGTAGTGCAGTACCAGAAGGCGCATCTTTTTTATGACGATGGTGCGCCTCAATAATTTCTATATCTGTGTCTTCACCGATAACCTGCGCAGCCATCTCCAATAATTTTAAACAAAGATTAACGCCTATACTCATATTAGGCGCAAAAACAATAGCAATTTTCTTTGAAGCATCCTTAATTAATTCATGATCATCATGAGTTAGACCCGTCGTTCCAATAACCATTTTACAATTTGCAGAAACACACTTTCGAATATTTGCAGGAACGGATGTCGCCAAAGTAAAATCAATCATGACATCAACCTGATCAGCAACGCTTGAAATATCATCAGTGATGTTTACACCCAACTTACCAATACCCGCTAATTCACCCGCATCCAGCCCAAGCATAGGAGAACCGCTGTACTCAATTGCAGCAACTATCTCAATAGCCTCGTTATCATTACAGACTTCGAGAATAGTCTTGCCCATTCTTCCCGCTGCACCACATACACCTACTCTTACCATTGAGTCCTCGATCAGTTCGTTGTAATTTTATTCCGGGTACTAGTTTGGCATGTTAAACATGAAAAGTGAAAAGAGAAACGAAATAAACAAGTACTTTTCACTCTACACGTTCAAGAGATCAATAAAAGTTTGCCTGACACCTGATATTAATCTTCAAGCTGCAGTTTTGATCGAATGCCAGCCAGCACGAGCAGCCATAGCCACCAGTGCATCAATAGAAAAACCAGCAACACGACACACGTCAGCAATACGAGAGCTCTGCACACCCATTTTTTTCGCCGCCATTTCCTGAGTTAACTCATTTTCTTTAATGTTAAGTAACAATAGCATCAAATAGCGCTGCCTTAATTTTTAGTGCTTCAGCCTCGCCTGGTTCCAATTCCAAATCATCAAAAATGCTGCCTGTGGTAATTTTCTTTGTCATCTTAACTATCCTTCATTTCTTTATAGCGAATTACAAATTATTGTATAAGATATTATACAAACTAACCTCCATATACTGCTCTTACATACATATTTCTGTTAGAAGCAAATTGTAGTGGCATAGTTAATTTGGCCACCTAACAAGAGGTGATATTATCATCTCATCAATAAATAGGTGACAAAATGACAAACAAGACAAGACCAACATTTCTCCCGGAGTTTCGACAGGAAGCAGCACAACTGGTCGTTGACCAGGCTTACTCCATAAGAGAAGCCGCCGATGCGATGAGTGTCGGTAAATCGACCATGGATAAATGGGTAAGACACACAAGAATGAATGCAATGGCGTGGTAAGCCAGGCAAGTCCTTTGACGGCAGATCAGCGAAGAATTGGTGAGCTGTCAGCAATCTAAACATGCATATAAGACCGCGAAACAAGAAAAAGTGTCAGGCACCTTTTAGCATAAGTTATTGATTTTGAATGGAGCGACTGGGCATGGGCTTAAGCCTGTCACTGAACATTCTACG
>CAYTIZ010000362.1:2103-2394 GCA_964437885.1 uncultured Enterobacteriaceae bacterium | reverse complement strand
AGGCCATTGGTGTTTTCATTGAGCCCACGTTCCCAAGAAGCATAAGGGTGTGCAAAGTAAAAGTTAGTGTTTAGTTTTTTTGCGATACGAGCGTGTTGGTCGAATTCTCGACCATTGTCTGAGGTGAGCGTATGCACCCAGGGCTTAAGTGTGGAAAGCAGGCTAACAATGGCATCAGAGACCTTTTCTGCGGTCTTGCGGATCACTTTGGCAATGAGCGTCAAACGAGATTTGCGTTCAACCAGCGTGACCAGGGCTTGTTGGTGATTTCTGCCGATAACAGTGTCCAAC
>CAYTIZ010000362.1:0-2086 GCA_964437885.1 uncultured Enterobacteriaceae bacterium | reverse complement strand
AATACCGGCTACGTTGATCAACAATCGCAGGGCGCTGATGAATGCAGACTTGACCGGGTATCTGGCCTCGAAGGGAATAGACACCATAGCGCTTTTTACGTTGTTTTTGGCATCGTAAATGCCTGTATAAAGTACCACCGGATTGTTTATCACACAGAACGTGCTGGTAGATCCACTCAATGCGCGGCTTTGTCTTTTGAGCTCGTCTTTGTAGACAAAATCGCTGTGCTTGCTGTGGACGATAGCCCTTCATACCACTATTACGCCGAAGTTCTCGATTCATTGTGGCTTTATGAACATCAAGTAAATCAGCAATGTGCATTTGTCTATGACCTGCTTTCTTTAATATGTATATTTGGTATCGTTGCTCTTGGGTAAGCTGTGTATAGACTTTCATTGGTGCCTCTCATTCTTGCCGGAACGAAACGCACACATGCTAACGCAGCTTGCCCTCTATTCCGAATCATGAGTTGCACTTAACTAGTTGAATTCACGTTTTTATATTATGGCTGTAAACTATATTTATAAAGATGTAAAAAATATTACATCAAGGTTGAAAGAAAGTATTGGATATGTCATCTATGTTTTTAGTAAAAAGATCTTAAGTGATTCCTAAAAAAATAATTTTTCTTGATCAATAAATGCTTGTTTTGAATGATTAGCTAATAGCATTGACCTCTATGCAGCAATGATGGAAATGAACTATACAATATATTAATTATCTTTAGATGATATCGATAGTAGGAATTTGCACAAAAGATAATTATTAGGTTTATATCTCTTTGAGCTATAAACCCTTATATTTCCCAGATTATAGGTATGAGAATAAACTTATGCCCATCAAGCATGTTTAGCTTCGTTTATCGTAGATAGAAGCAATGTAATTAAATCAAGTGGCGTAGACATGAACGGCTCAAGTTGTGGGGTGAGTTTGAGTGTTTTTTGAAGTTTATGTGCTAGTTCTTTTTCCGAATATATGTGTTGAATCTTTTTTATTATCTGAAAGCGCTGTTCTGGGTTAAGACACTGTAATTTTATTTGCTTGTATTCATGGCGAAATTTGTAGATGATTCGATGAATGGTTGTATCTCGGTAAGAGAGCATAACGTATATCAATGGGTAATCACGGGGTAGGTTATTAATCAATTTCATAATATTATCTTGAGTGAGAGAAGAAAATTTTTTTAATGTTTGGAAATCATCAAATAAGAGTAAAATTTCCCCTAATTCAAATTTCTTGTGTAATTCTTCGATAACACTTTCGCAATAAATATTGCGAAAGTGTTCTTTTATAAAGCTCAAAAAATTGATTTCTTGTTTCTTTTCAATATAATTTGCAAGGTCACCCATTCGGATTAAAATCGGTATTCTAAGATCAGAGCTGCGGGCATGATTCGTGGCAAGTGCTTGTAAATAGGTAGATTTTCCTATTCCAGCAGGTCCGCTTATAATAGTAAAGCGATGCTTAAATAATCCATTGTTATTTAATAATATCTCATTCCGAGAGAAAATGGGATCAACATAAGTTGCGTCTAAAGAAGGGCGCAATGAAGAGCCAATATAAGGCCATTGAGGGAGATGCTGCAAATCACGTATTAACCAATCAAGGTATTTATCAAAATTATTGACGCACTCTGTTACCACATTTTTTGATTGTTCTACGCTAAGCTCATTTATGTCGACTCTGAATGTTTTTGCATATAAAATGGATATGTCTCGACGGACAGGAAAGTTTCTAAGGTGACGTTGAACTGACTTAAGTGAGATCCCTGATTTCTGAGCTAACCATGTTTGTGTCATTCCGCTTGCTAGAAGTAAAGATTGAAGTTTTTCTCCAATTTTTAAGCTTCCTTGGAAAGGTATTTTAGAATAACATTGTAAATGTCGAGATGGTTTACTCATATTTATTAAACATCCTTATTAATAGTTCTTTATTGTATCCCTTCTAAAGAACTTTGAAACCGTAATCCATTATTCTAGCGCAGTGAGATACTGATAGTCAAAAATTAAATTCTAATTATTTAATGTTAAGGAAGCTCTGATCAATTAACGCAGGCAGCTATATTCAAGCGTATTTATGGTTTTG
>CAYTIZ010000361.1:0-2396 GCA_964437885.1 uncultured Enterobacteriaceae bacterium | reverse complement strand
CCCTAACTTGTAATGTTAGTGCTTTCTGCACCAATTTAAATTCTGAATAACAAAGAGTTTTATAATCGGCTTTCGAGTTAACTTTAGCTACCGTATTATATGGTCTATGTCAGTTAGTAGAAGTTTTCCTCGTATCCATCAACTCCCTGAATCGGTTGCTAACCAGATAGCGGCGGGTGAAGTTATTGAGCGACCTGCTTCCGTTGTTAAAGAGTTGATTGAAAATAGTATTGATGCTGCGGCTACAAAAATTTATATCGATATTGAACAAGCGGGCATTGGTTTAATACGCGTGCGTGATGATGGGCAGGGCATTCATAAAGATGATTTGAAATTGGCATTGCAACCGCATGCGACTAGTAAACTATCTACTTTTTCCGATCTGTCACAAATTGCCAGTTTAGGCTTTCGCGGAGAAGCAATACCCAGTATTGCGTCAGTATCCCGATTTAAAATGACATCACGACTCATGAATGAAAGTCATGCCTGGTCTATCGATAATACATTTGTCGGGGAAAATTCTGCAATCAAGCCTGCTGCCCATGAGACAGGCACGACAGTTGAAGTTAATGATTTGTTTTTTTCTACACCGGGCCGACGTAAATTTTTAAAAACTGAGAAAACTGAATACTTACATATTCAATCATTAATACGTGCAATTTCATTAAGTCATTTCTCAACAGGTTTTTTTGTTAAACATAATGAGCAATCCTTGTTTCGTTTACCTGCATGTAATGATGATTTTGATCAACGCATAAAAAATATCTGTGGCGCTTCATTTTTAAATAAAAGTGTACGAGTCGATTCAGAAAAAGATGGTATGCATTTATGGGGCTGGCTTGGTTTAAATGATGTTGCTCGTAGTCAGTCGGATAGACAATATTTTTATGTGAATGGACGTATTGTCCGTGATAAACATGTCAATCATGCCATACGTCTGGCTTATGATGACCGTATTGCAACCGGGCGTTACCCAAGTTTTGTGTTGCATTTTCAACTGGATCCGTCATTGCTCGATGTTAATGTGCATCCAGCTAAATCAGAAGTTCGTTTTTCCGAAACCAGAAATGTCCATGATTTTATCTATGGCAGTTTGCTGGATAGTTTTAAACAGCCTGTTATGTCTGTTGGCCATGATAATCAAAGGGATATGCAAAGCGATGTGAAATATGAAACGAATAATATTGGTGAGCAACAAACGGTTAATGAAGAGAATCCTATTTATCAGAATCAAACGAATAGTTTTAAACAAACAGAACTTTTGCAAAGCAGAAAGCCATCATCAAAATATTTATTCTTGTCTTCAGGTCAATTTATTATAGCGACGATTGATAATATTCAATACTTAATTGATGTTGCGAGGTCGAGAGCATTAATAACTACAGACTATCTTCTTGAAAAATTTAAATCGAATACCATTATCAAACGCCCGATTCTTGTTCCTGTTGCCAGTGAATTGACTCAGGACAAACTTGATCTTGTTATAAATAAAGCAGCGTTAATAAATCAATGGGGTTTTGAATTAGAACAAATTGCACCGACGCAAATTTTAATTCGTTCTCTACCTTCGCGATTAGTTTACGCAGAGACAATTTCAGTAGTGAAAAATCTATTGCAAGCAATATCAAAAAATAAATCGGACAAAGAAATTGCAACAACTCTTGCAGAACATGTGAATGATTCTGGAATAGGACACAACGAAGAAAGTATCATGCAGTTGCTAAATGAAATAAGTTCTTATGAAAATAACACAAATGCATCAGACTCGTTGCCCTGGCGAAAACTTGATGCGCAAACCTTACAGTCACTAATAGATAGTAATGTCTGATTCATCGTTTGTTATTTTTATTATGGGACCGACTGCTGCGGGCAAAACGGATCTGGCTGTTCATTTACATGAAAATATGGATTGTGAAGTTATCAGCGTCGATTCTGCTTTGGTTTATCGAGACATGGATATCGGTACGGCAAAGCCGGATAAAGTTCTATTGGCAAAAGTGCCACATCGATTAGTCAATATTTGTGATCCATTAGAATCATATTCAGCAGCACGTTTTTTACAGGACGCAAACAAAGCGATTAAAGAGATTCAGAATAAAGGTAAGATTCCTGTGCTTGTCGGCGGCACAGGATTATATTTTCGGGCGCTTGAGCAGGGTTTAACAGAATTACCGGAAGCGAATTATCGGATACGCGCCAGCCTCGAAGCTGAAGGAGAAGCTGAAGGTTGGCAAAATTTGCATAGCAGATTGCGAGAGATAGATCCGGAAGCAGCAACACGAATTAACGAGAATGACCCGCAGCGAATTCAACGTGCTTTGGAAGTCTATGAAATTACCGGTAAAACTATGTCAGCACTGATTTCTGAAGGGCGTAAACAAGTATTTCCATACCAA
>CAYTIZ010000360.1:0-2404 GCA_964437885.1 uncultured Enterobacteriaceae bacterium | reverse complement strand
GTGTAAATTCACCTGTACGTGCGTTTAAATCTGTATCAGGAACACCGTTATTTATTAAACGCGCTGCCGGCCCTTATTTATATGATAGTGAAGATACACAATACATTGATTATGTTGGTTCGTGGGGACCAATGATATTGGGGCATGCCCACCCTGATGTGATTCAAGCCGTTCAAAACGCAGCAAACAATGGACTGAGTTTTGGCGCACCAACTGAAATTGAAACACAAATGGCTAATAAAATTTGTGAATTGGTCCCCTCTATTGAAAAAGTACGCATGGTTAGTTCAGGAACAGAGGCCGCAATGAGTGCAATAAGACTGGCACGAGGTTACACCAGTCGAGATAAGATTGTTAAATTTGAAGGTTGTTATCATGGACATGCAGATTCATTGCTGGTTAAAGCCGGATCGGGTGCTTTAACACTTGGCGTTCCTACTTCGCCTGGTGTGCCCGCCGATCTTGCACAACATACAATCACACTTAGCTATAACGACATAGATCAAATTAAAGATGTCTTTGCCGATATTGGCGACCAAATTGCGGCTATCATCGTTGAACCTATCGCAGGAAATATGAATTGTATCCCTGGCTCAGGTGACTTTCTGGATACCTTAAGGAAAGTCTGCAATGAATATAAATCTGTATTGATCTTTGATGAAGTTATGAGTGGCTTTCGCGTTGCTTTAGGTGGAGCACAATCCCTTTATAACATTGTTCCTGACTTAACCATCCTCGGTAAAGTCATCGGCGGTGGCATGCCTGTAGGTGCTTTTGGTGGCAAAACAGAAATCATGGATCACATTTCTCCTGATGGTCCTGTCTATCAAGCAGGAACTCTATCAGGAAACCCGGTTGCTATGGCGGCAGGATTAAAGACGCTTGAACTAATTTCCGCGCCTGACTTTTTTAAATCACTTGAAGAAAAAACAAACCGACTCATTGACGGTTTATCTCTGGCCGCCAATGACTCAAATATTCCTTTTACAACAAACCATGTCGGCGGCATGTTTGGGCTTTTCTTTTCAAATGAAGAAAAGATCTATTCCTTTGACCAAGTAATGAATTGTAATCAGGAACATTTTAATAAATTCTTCCATGGCATGCTAAGCGAAGGAGTCTATCTTGCTCCTTCAGCATTTGAAGCAGGCTTTGTATCCAGTGCGCACACACAAAATGACATAGAAGTAACAATAAGCTCAGCAAAGAAAGTATTATCTAAACTAACGGAGTAAGGCATGAATAAATCTATCCGCTTATTAACGTTCACCATATCCTTATTTTTACTATCCGCTTGCACACCTGAAGTTGGAAGCGAAAAATGGTGTTCTCAAATGAAAGAAAAATCTAAAGGTGATTGGACAGCCAATGAAATAACTGATTTTGCAAAACATTGTCTTTTTTGATCAGATAATAAGGCAAGTAAAACTATAACCGATACTGAGAACCCAATACGGCAAACTGAATACACTTGACAAGCTAAAATCCATAAATGGTCTACTCATAGATTTTTCACTTATCACTTGTTGCACAAAGGAATTGGAAAGCAAATCCCATGTGATATTAATAAAATTTATACTGTATGAAATAATGTCACTACTAGAAACACCTGCAACATCTAGTGCAATACCCGCATAATAACAAGCTTGTGTCAGCATCGTGCCGCTAGCGTCAATAATTGCCACAACAGCACCTCCACCAACAAGTATTGGTAAGAAGATAGCACTTAACAACCAGCCTAATAGTTCACCGAGCGGAAGCCAACCTGTAGGGGAAACAATATCTGTTGTCCAGTCAAAGAATCTGTGCATGACGACCAGGCCATTATTAAACAGCCAAATGATCGGAATGAACCAGAGAATAATATATTTAAAAAAACTATAGCGAAGTAACATTAAAAAATAATATTGTAATGCTAACGACACGCTAAATATGACACCGATACTTATCCAGCTAGCAACAGAAACATAAGGCCACTTCGTTAGAGTAAACCATGTTACCCCTTCCCTATATATCACCAGCAAACCGATAACTAAAAAAAATCCAACTAACAATAAAATAATATTGTTTCGTTTCTCAAGCTGTTCTTTCTTGTTCATTACAATAAATTGGAAATATTTAAAAAAACTGGACTGCGCCAGATACAGTTACTGTAATTTTACTTGTCCCCGCTTCTACTGCTGGAGCGCTCTTGCTATCCATAGCCATCATTCTGTTTTCTGCATAAATAGGTCTTGAATGACCACCGCCTGTATTCACATGTATATTAACAATGCGTACATTTTTGTTATCCATATGCTTCTTTAAAATTTCAACGCGTCGTTTAAAAGCAATCATTGCTTCTTCAATAAGTTCATCTTCATAACGTTCACGCGTTTTTTTGGTTGGGCTAAAATTCATATTT
>CAYTIZ010000359.1:0-2414 GCA_964437885.1 uncultured Enterobacteriaceae bacterium | reverse complement strand
AAATTAAAGGTTACGTTGATTAAAAGTACGAATCGACGGATCGAAAAACATAAAGCTTGTGTCATGGGTTTGGGTTTGCGCCGTATTCGTCACAGTGTCACTGTTGAAGATACGCCGGAGAATCGTGGCATGATTAATAAAGTAAGTTACTTGCTTAATGTTGAAGAGGTGTAACGATGCATTTAAATACACTTAAACCCCATCCCGATTCGACGTCGAATGCAAAGCGTCCAGGTCGTGGTATTGGTTCCGGAATTGGTAAAACAGGTGGCCGTGGACATAAAGGTCAAAAATCGCGTTCTGGTGGTTATCATAAAGTTGGTTTTGAAGGTGGGCAAATGCCTATTCAACGCAGACTACCAAAAATTGGTTTTAGTTCGCGCATTGGTCGTGTGACTGCCGAAATTCGTTTGAATGAATTAGCGGCTCTTGATGTTGATGTCATTGATATCGAAGCGCTTAAGTCAGCGCGCTTGATTAATAAAAGTATTTTGCGAGCGAAAGTTATTCTTTCTGGCAAGTTGAAAAAGGCTGTCACAATTAAAGGCCTTATGGTAACGAAAGGTGCCAAGGCAGCTATTGAAGCTGCTGGTGGCAAGATAGAAGTCTGAGGATTATAGATAATAATGTCTGCATCTAGCCCAGCAATACCAGGAGGAATTTCCGGACTTGGTAAGTTAAAGGAACTGCGCCAGCGGTTGTTGTTTTTATTGGTTGCATTGTTCATTTACCGAATTGCTACACATATACCCGTACCTGGAATTAATCCAGTTGCATTGGCCGATTTGTTTCAACAGCAGAAAGGTACCATTCTGGATATGTTTAATATGTTTTCTGGAGGTGCTTTAAGTCGCTTTTCGGTCGTTGCACTAGGGATTATGCCGTATATTTCGGCATCAATTATTATGCAATTACTTTCGGTTGTAGAACCAAAGCTAAAACAATTGAAAAAAGAAGGTGAAGCAGGACGCAGAAAAATTACGCAATACACACGTTACGGTACAGTTGTATTAGCGACGTTTCAGGCTTTTGGTGTAGCAGTAGCATTAGAAGGTCAACGAGCTGCAGGTTTAGATGTAGTTATGGATCCAGGTATAGGCTTTAGAGTTGTAGCAGTGACCACATTAGTCACAGGCACCATGTTTTTAATGTGGCTAGGCGAGCAGATAACAGAGCGCGGTATTGGTAACGGTATTTCGATGATAATTTTTGCCGGTATCGTTGCTGGATTGCCATCTGCTATTGGTGGCACAATTGAATTATCAAGAACGGGCGAAATGCATTTATTAGCCGTAGTTGGATTATTTGCATTAGCCATTGCAGTAACAGCTTTTGTTGTATTTGTAGAACGTGGCCAACGTCGTATTACAGTTAATTATGCAAAGCGTCAGGTTGGTCGAAAGATGTATGGTGGTCAAGCGAGTCATTTGCCGTTGAAGTTAAATATGGCAGGGGTAATTCCGCCAATATTTGCATCAAGTCTGATTTTATTTCCGGCGACGATAGCGGGTTGGTTTGCACAAACTGAAGGCATGGGTTGGTTGCAGGATATCGCAACGACGTTGTCTCCAGGACAACCAATTTATGTTTTGTGCTATGCGGCGGGAATTATTTTCTTCTGTTTCTTTTATACGGCAATGGTATTTGACCCGCGTGAAACGGCAGATAATTTAAAGAAATCAGGTGCGTTCATCCCTGGTATGCGACCAGGTGAACAAACGGCTGCTTATCTTGACAAGGTATTAACTAAATTAACTTTGGCAGGTGCGGTTTATATAACCGCTGTGTGTTTATTGCCTGAGTTTTTGATTATAAAATTTAATGTGCCATTTTATTTTGGCGGCACATCATTATTAATTATTGTTGTGGTTGTCATGGACTTTATGTCTCAGGTACAAGCGCATTTAATGTCCCATCAATATGAAGGACTTATGAAGAAGGCTAATCTAAAGGGACAAGGGCGACGTTAATACGTCGAGCAATTTGCCTGGAGAAAGAAAATGAAAGTTAGAGCATCAGTAAAAAGAATTTGTCGGAATTGTAGAATTATTCGACGTAATAGAATTGTACGTGTTATCTGTACTGACCCGCGTCATAAGCAGCGTCAAGGATAGGATAACCAGAGCAAATGAAGATATTGGAGAAATAACACATGGCTCGTATTGCAGGCGTTAATATACCGGACAACAAACATTTAGTAATTGCTTTGACCTATATCTATGGTATCGGGGGTACTCGTGCACAACTTATTTGTGATGCAGTGAGTTTGCAAGGCTCAACTAAAGTGAGAGAACTGTCCGAAGCTAATTTAGATAAGATTCGTGCTGAGATTACCAAATTTGATCTCGAAGGTGATTTACGTCGCGAAGTTTCAATGAACATCAAACGTTTGATGGATCTCGGTACGAATCGAG
>CAYTIZ010000358.1:0-2430 GCA_964437885.1 uncultured Enterobacteriaceae bacterium | reverse complement strand
ACTTTCTTCATCAATGAAATTTCGTTGTAATTGAGATGCGTTGGCAGCTTCTCTTTGTAAATCCAGTTCATTAAGCAACGTCTTTTCGAATTCTTCAACAACACCAGTAAAACGCAACACTTTACCTTTTGGATAATATTTTTCTGCTTTCTCGGCAAGAAGATGCAACAAGCTCAAATCTTGTCGTATTAGCATTTCAATATCGGGACGAAGGACTTTAATGATAAAGTCTCGTCCATCCTTAAGTGTTGCACGATGCACCTGTGCCACAGAAGCTGACGCTAATGGTGTTTCATCAAACTCGAGGAAAACTTCATCAAGATCACACTCGTAGGCTTCTTCAATTATTTTTCGCGCAATTTTCCCCGGGAAGGGAGCAACATCATCCTGTAACTTGGCAAACTCATTAACGATGTCTTCCGCAACAAGATCTCGACGAGTAGAAAGTATTTGACCAAGTTTGACATAAATAGGGCCCAACTCTTCCAGCATTAAACGCATTCTTAGCGCTCTTGGTTCTTTAGTTCGTCCGAACCAATTCCATGGAAATATAAAAAATATAAAACGAAATGGTCTGAACAAATGCGTAGCAAAGATAATTTCATCGAGTCCGTATTTAATTAATACTCTCTGAATTGCTAATATTCGAAGAAATTGCCTCATTACACCTTACCTTTTAGTCGTGTTGAAAATTTATTGAGACGCTGCTCAAAACGGTCAACATCATCTCGAAGAAGGTCGACTTCTTTACTAAATTCTTCGACTAACAAATCATCCGGCAACATATTAATTTCAAAACGTAAATATTCACTAACATCCATTGCCAATGTTTTACTAGTATTTGCCGCAAAATGCCGACCGCCGCGAATAAATTTACCGATTTGGTATGCCATAGTATCACCAACCCATTTTGACAACGGCTCTTCCAAATCAATTTCTAAATTCTGCATTATTTCCTGAAATCGTTGTGCAAGACCAATATCACCGATTATTTGCATATCAGCAGGAAAACTAGCACTACTCTTCTTTGATGTTGCCATCATTTTTATAAAATTTGAGAGAGTTCCTTTTATTAATACATCTGCTTTGTTTTCGTAAACCGTTTGAATAGCCAGGCCTTTAGCGGAAGGAAATAAAAATACCGTCAGATTTGTATTCATAAACTCAAAAGCAATGACTTTATCTTCAAGATTTCCTAGTGAAAATAATGTTTCCTCATCAAGACTTAATGCCTTGTTAATTAATTTTTCAAGCTGTTTAACCCAATCGAGTGTTTTATCCTCTATAGCTGCGCTCATATTTTATAACCCCGGTGAATTGCAACAATACCACCTGAAAGATTATGGTGTTGCACCTTTTCAAAGCCTGCTTTTTCCATCATTGATGACAACGTTTTTTGATCTGGATGTAGTCGAATTGATTCCACTAAATATTGATAACTTGCTTCGTCATTGGCAACTGCTTTACCAAATATCGGGATTAATTTAAATGAATATTCATCATATATTTTACCCAGAACCGGGATAACAATTTTAGAAAACTCAAGGATGACTAACTGAGAGCCATATTTAAGTTTGCTATACATCGAGCGTAACGCAGCATCTTTATCGGTGACATTTCGAAGGCCAAAAGCTATGGTTATGCAATCAAAACTATTATCTTCGAAGGGCAAGACTTCGGCATTAGCTTGAACGTAATCAACATTCTTTATAATGCCTTTATCAATAAAACGAGCCCTGCCTTCCGTTAGCATATTGGCATTGATATCACATAATGTAACCCGGCCATCATCACCCAATTGTTTATGAATTAACCTGGCAATATCTCCTGTGCCACCAGCCAGATCCAGAACGTGAAAGTTTTTTCTGATTGCGCATAGATGTACAGCTCGTCGCTTCCAGAGACGTTGTATACCAAATGACATGATGTCATTCATCAAATCATATTCTGATGCAACAGAACTAAAGACCTCAGCTACTCGGTGCTTCTTCTCGCCAGCAGCAACTTTCTCATAACCAAAATCTTCTGTTGTTTGATTAGTCATCCTAGAGTCCTTAGTTGAACCCGTTTGTACCGTGAATCATTTAGAATGAACGGCATGTTAAGTGTGCGTTTTTCAGGTTCATTTGCCTACCTCCTGTAGGCAAATGAACCTGATGAGAATTCATCTAACACACTATAACGGATTATTTTTAAATACATAATTATATCATCTAGGATCATATTTTACGAACGTGTCCAGCTTGCTTTATAGCATCAAGATAAGCCATCCAATTATTATCATGCTCAATACCCAACTCATATAAATAATCCCAGGAATACAGCCCCGTTGCATGCTCATCATCAAATATAAGGCGAATAGCATAATTACCGACAGGCTCAATTTCTTTAATGTTTACATTTTCTTTACCTACTTGTAACACTTCCTGT
>CAYTIZ010000357.1:0-2439 GCA_964437885.1 uncultured Enterobacteriaceae bacterium | reverse complement strand
CACCAGACCATACAGACCATTGCTCAACAATGTTCCATACGATTTTACCAGTACCAGCATCCCAAGCGATGAAGTTACCCATGTTGTCCTTAGAAGCGTTGTTGTTAGGACAATCTGGGCATACTTGGCCCGCAGGAAACATCGTTAAGTTAGCGTTGACATAAGCCGCGCCAGCTGTGTATTGGTTACCACCAGCAGCATAACTTACAGGCTCATAAGTCATACAAACGTGGTTGGTTGGTACGTAGAACAGATTGGTACGTGGAGAGTAAGCAGCAGGCTGCTGATCTTTGGTACCTAGAGCTGCAGGACAGATGTCCTTAGACACTACGTCTTCACCCTGAAAGGCAGTAGACTTGCTGTTAACCGTTTGAGGATAACCCGTCTTCATATCAATGTGTGTAGACCAGTTAACTGCTGGATCATACTTTTCAGCAACTAACAGAGCACCCGTTTTACGATTCATGGTATAGCCATAACCGTTACGATCAAAGTGAACCAAAGCTGGGGTCATTTTGCCCTTAACTTTCATGTCAACCAGAATCATTTCGTTGATACCATCATAATCCCACTCATCATGTGGAGTCATTTGATAAACCCAACGAGCAACACCAGTGTCAATATCACGTGCGAACATGGTCATAGACCATTTGTTTTCGCCAGGACGAACAACTGGGTTCCATGTAGAAGGGTTACCAGAACCGTAGTACAACAGGTTTTCATCAAAATCAGCTGGCCACCAACCCCAAACAGAACCACCACCTGATTTCCATGCATCACTATAACCTTTACATGGTTTAGGTCCGGTAGCAGGTCCTCTCCAATCTGTGTCTGAACACCAAGATTTCAATGAAGAATCCTTGCCGACTTTCTTACCTAATGAAGTGGTATTTTTGTCGAAAAGCATGTCTTCATCTGGGCCCATGCTGAATGCACGCCATGCAAGAGAACCGTCTTTTGCATTGTATGCCGCTATCCAACAACGAACACCAAACTCAGCACCAGAACAACCCACGATGACTTTGTCTTTCATAGGATGAGGTGCGTGGGTGTTGGTATGACCCTGCTTCGGAGTATAAGGTCCACCTAATGATGCAGGGATATCCCCGCCGTTATTTGCTTTCCACTTAACACTACCGTCTTTAGCACTTAAAGCAACCAAAACAGTGTCAGCTTGTTGCAGGTAGATCTGACCCATGCTGTAACCTAAGCCGCGATTTACAATATCGCAACACATTACAGGAACGGTTTCAGCTTCGTCTTGTTGTGGCTCGTAGTACCAAACAATTTCGAGCGTATCCAAGCTGATAGCAAAAACGTCATTAGGGAATGAAGAATGGATATATAAAGTATCACCACCTAAGCCAGTTGCGCTTCCAGGTAATACTAATGGTCCACCTTCATGACCTTGTAGACGACCAGTTGAAAATGTCCAAGCAGTAACAATTTTGTTAGCATTTTTTGTGTTGATTTGATTCAACGCAGTATAACGCCAGTTATTGTAGTCACCGCCAGGAAAAGCCCAATAATTGGGATTGTCGTTCAGTTTACGAACTTCTTCGTTCGCTATAACTGAAGTCGAAAGTCCCAATGCCAATATGGCAATGAACAATTTCTTTATTGATAATTTACTCATGACCTCCTCCTCTATTTAGTTGATCATGTAACTTTGATCTCGTAACACAAAATAACTATATAACACCTCGAGATCATAAAGTGCTATAGAGTTTTAAAACTGACAGGAGCCATTGCCACAATTGCAGCAAAGGAAAAAAATTTGAAATGAACGCAAAGACTGGCTGCTGAAAGTGCAGCAAAATTGGATGAGTTTAACAACAGTAATGCAGGTAAATGCATATTATTATATTTAGCCAATTCCTTCGATTATATAGTTCAAACAGACTTTCGAACCATTTTGTTATTTATTTTTATTATCTAACTAATTTTAGAATATTATAAAGGTAAAAACCAGCATTTGAAATAGCTTAGAACCGTTTATTATTAAATTACAATAATTTTTCTAACTTAAAATACTAATTTCACTACCTAAATTATCGAATACGTGCAGAGTTTAGGAAATTTTCCCATACGGCGCAAGGCATTTTTATTATTAAAAAATGGATATATAGATAAGCAAATATTTAAGTCTTAAATCTAATTAAAAACACATAGCTTGCTGCAACGCAACAAGTAAACAAACAAGTAAACATCCTACGAAAAATCAATAGTTTTTATTTAGAATAGTTTAAAACTATTTCTTACAGTCATGGTCTTAATTTACAACTTAAAAACTAGTGTTTTTGGAGAGAACAAACATGAAACATTCAGGATTTAAAAAAATATTTTTATTAATCATAAGCTTAATGACATTTTCTATTGCTTTGGCGGATGTCATGCCGGCAGATTTTCGACAGAAGCTATCGGATAAAGCCTGGGAAG
>CAYTIZ010000356.1:0-2448 GCA_964437885.1 uncultured Enterobacteriaceae bacterium | reverse complement strand
ACAATTTGCACATGGGCAAATGCCAGAGAAACAACTTGAGTCAATTATGTTCGATTTCTATCATCGCCGATTTAATGTATTAGTCTGTACCACAATTATTGAAACGGGTATTGATGTTCCCACGGCAAATACAATCATTATTAATCGCGCCGATAAATTTGGTTTGGCACAGTTATATCAATTACGTGGTCGAGTAGGGCGTTCACATCATCGTGCCTATGCCTATTTAATTGTGCCGCCGCGTAAAGCAATGACAGTCGGTGCAATTAAGCGACTTGAAGCTATAGAAGCATTGGAAGAATTGGGTATAGGATTTACTCTGGCAACACATGATCTTGAGATAAGAGGTGCTGGTGAATTTCTTGGTGAAGGCCAAAGTGGACATATACAGGAAATTGGTTTTGGTTTGTATATGGAATTACTTGATAGAGCCGTACAGGCCATGAAAGAAGGCAAGCAGCCAGAACTGGATCGTCCTTTGGATCATGGTGCTGAAATAGATTTACATGTTCCTGCGCTAATACCAGAAGCTTTTCTACCTGATGTGCATATGCGATTAATTATGTACAAACGCATTGCCAGCGTGAAATCGAGCTCTGAACTTAATGATTTGAAGGAAGAAATGATTGATCGATTTGGTTTATTACCCGAGGCCGTCAGGAATTTGTTCGAGATAAGCAAATTAAAACAAAAAGCACGCCCATTGGGTGTTCGTAAGATTGATTTGGGATTGAATGGTGGGCGACTTTTCTTTCAGGAAAAAGCGAGTATCGATCCCAACCGTATCATTCAACTAATTCAGTCAGATCCGATATGCTATAGACTGGATGGGCAGGATAAATTGAGAATAAATAAGGAATTACCAGATATAGAAAGTCGTTTACAGATACTGGAAACTCTTTTTGATGAAATTTCATTAAAAAACGCGGCATAATAGTTATATGAACCTGACAAAAACCATATTTATCCTGTTTCTACTGATTTTTTCTCAGCTTGTTTCAGCTGCATCCTGGTATCAAGTCGAAGTTATCGTCTTTGACAGGCTATATCCCGATCTGGATGGCGAACAGTGGCAAAATAAAGAGTTTAAAATCAGGGATAATATGGTTGAGTTGCTGTCACCTGATGACATCTTTAATTCTGAACAGGGATTAGTGCCGTTCATGATATTGGATAAAAAGCGTAATCGGATGAGCGGTATTTATCGTGTATTAAGATTATCCAGCGAATATCGACCCCTGTATCACATTTCATGGCAACAACCCGCAACCAAACGCAGACAATCTCGCTATGTCCACATTCAGAGACTTGATGGTGAAGAAGCAACAGCAGTAGCAAAAACAACGGAAGCAGCAGAAGAGATGGAAGAACCAGAGTTTATTGAAGAGTTCATCATGCCAGACAGAATTGTGGATGGATCAATCCGAATCAGGAGTGGTTTTTATTTACATGCTGATGTCGATCTTTCTTATTTCAAACAACTTCCACCTGAAAATAAAGTAATACGTAGTAGTGAAGAATCATTCTCAGGCATTCAGGAAAAAACAGTTATCAAACTTAAAGAAAGTCGTAAGATTAAACTTAATGAAATTCATTATTTTGATCATCCAATGTACGGTGTGATTCTTCAGGTTAGCCGCCTAAATTAGTTGTCTGCTTTCGCCACCCAAAGCAGCAGGTTTGTGATATTTGATTTTTTGTTCCTTGAATGTGAAAGCGATAACGTGTTGAAATAGTTCAATTATAAACGGAATATTTATATTATATGGAAATGAAAACAACGGCCGATAACTACGGCCATGGCCGTAAAACAAACTGTTATGTGTAAATGAAAATATTAATAAACAATATGTGGCTTAAAGGTGCATTAGCACTTAATGTTTATTTTTCATGCGCGGCGTTTAGCATGATTCTTATCTATGGAACAAAAGAAATAATTTCAGGGAATCTGATTCCAATTCGTTTGTATGCTTTATCAACATACGTGATAATTAGTTGGTTTATTACAGCTCGTTATTCTGAGGAGAAGTATTGGCACACCTTAGTAAAATTGATTTGTTATTCACTAGCATTAGTTTCATTAATATTTTTCATGCTAGGGCTAAATCTTATAGTAATTAATTTCACCAGTGATACGGCTCAATTAGACATAACCACTTCAATTGTTGTCATGGTCTTTAGTGGACTTTCTATTTACGGTTTCGTTAAATTAGGTGATTCTAAGTGGCTAAACACATAACAAGTCGTTTAACGCTGACCGTTTTATACGTCGTTTCGCTACACTATGTATAAACGGCCGGTTAACTCAAACGTTAGCTGTTAAAGGAATTTTTGTGTATTCAAATAAATCAGCATTGCTATTAGATATGAATAGTACCTTTATGTTTGGCGAAGATAATTTTGGTATTTCGGAGGATTTTTCTGAGCATTATCACAGCATTGGAGGGG
>CAYTIZ010000355.1:0-2451 GCA_964437885.1 uncultured Enterobacteriaceae bacterium | reverse complement strand
AAATACAAAAACAAAAAATTCAACAGGAATACTGGATGTTGATTATATTGAACAACCTGTTCAACAGCAGATAGTTGATAACAATCAAGATCTCCAATATTTATATCAACAAGCACCTGCTGGCATTATACTTACTATATTATCTGCATTATTAGTAAGTTGGATTGTATTGCCAACGACACCAGACTATATCTATATTCCCTGGCTTGCTTTTATTGTTCTTACTGCTTTTACGCACACGTTATTGATAAAAGAATTCAGTAAACACAAAACTTCATTGCAGATAAATAATCAATGGGCTATTTATCAAACATTTATGGTTGGCATTACTGGTCTTGCCTTTAGTGTGGGCTATATATTATTTCTTCCTCTACTTAGTACATTCTCTCAAATTATTTTATTGTTGATATTAGCAACTTTAGCAGTTTCTTTTCTTCCTATACTTTCAGTATTTTTACCTTCTTACATTATTTATATATCTGCATTTATATTTCCTATAGTTTTCTGGATATATAATTTACCACCGGAAAAAGCTTATCCTATAGCCATATTACTTGCGGTTACATACTGCATGTTATTAATTGTATCCAGCTATTATTCAAAAGCTTTGCTTGAAGCTTTCGGTCTGGCAGGCGAAGCAAACGGACAAGTAAAATATCTTTACAATATTATCGAGAAAACAAAAACACTGAACATTAAACTTAAAAAAGAAATTTATGAATATATTAAAAAGAATGACTTCGTGTGCAGACAAAAAGAGCAAGCTGAAATTACATTGCAATCTATAGGTGAAGGTGTCATATCAACAGATAAATTTGGTAAAATAAATTATATAAATCCGATAGCAGAAATCTATACCGGCTGGGATGCTAAAGAAGCTAAAGGCATGTATCTTTCATCAATATTAAATCTTGTTGATGAGTCAAGTCATATAAAATTACCTAATCCGGTAGAACAATGCCTAGAAAGTAATTCCGCGATCAGCAATGCTGACGGTTCAATATTAGTCCGGCGTGACGGACTTGAATATGCTATAGAATACAATGCAACCCCTATAAGAACAGAAGGCAGTGCTGCATCAGGTTCAGTAATGATATTTCGTGATGTGACAGAAAAACGCACAATGGAGAAGACGCTTGATTGGCAGGCGAAACATGATCCATTAACTGGCCTAATAAATCGTCGTGAATTTGATAATCGACTAGGAAAAATAATCTCCAACCCAGATAAATCTGGACGTGAACATGCTCTCTGTTTCATCGATCTTGACCGATTCAAACTAATCAATGATAGCTGCGGCCATCAAGCTGGTGATGAGTTATTAAAAAAGATTTCAAATCGATTGAAAAAAATAGCGCGCGATACAGATACTATTGCACGATTAGGCAGTGATGAATTTGCCGTTCTTATGTATAGCTGTAATATTGAAAAAGCAAAATTAATCGCAGAAATATTCAGGGAAGAAGTTTTTAATACAAACTTTAACTGGCATGGGAAATGTTTTTCTATTACTGCAAGTATCGGCATTGTTCCATTAAATGAATCAACTGAATCACTGACAGAATTACAGAGAACGGCTGATTTAGTCTGCTATAGAGCAAAAGATGCTGGTGGTAACAGAATAGAGATATATGAACAGGGAAAAATAGAAAAAAAACAACATACTGGCGAACTAAAAATTCTGGAAGAACTACAAAACAATCTTGAAAAAGAAAAATTTAAAATTTACACACAACAAATACAGCCGCTCGATTCATTAAATGACACTCTGTTTTATGAAGTCCTACTAAGAATGAATAATTCTGAAGGTGAATTATTGGCTGCGAAGGATTTTCTACACACAGCAAAAGTTTATCATATGTTATCTGCTATAGATGACTGGGTTTTAAAATTTGTTATGGAAATGATTGCTTATGGCAGCCCTCTATTCAATAAAGCCCATATAATCAGTATTAATCTGTCACAACAATCCATTTTTAATGAAAAATTCATTAAAAATGCTATTAACATGTTTAATGACTATGATATACCGGCTGGAAATATTTGTTTTGAAATAAACGAATGCCAATTCAATAGTCACACGGATCTCTTCAAACGTTTCGTCACATTAATAAAGAGACAAGGTTGTAAAATCGCGTTAGATGATTTTAATTACAACCCCACTAGTATAAATTCAATTAAACAACTTGGAATTGATTTTATTAAACTTGATGCAAGACAATTTGGAGACATCAACGATAGTAAGAATTACAATTATAAATTACTCGAGTCAATTAATGGCATTAATCACTTAGTCGGCGCACAAACAATTATTAAATGCATCGATAATCCTGAAATAATTGAGTCATTATTCGAGATAGGAACGGACTATGTACAAGGCTATGCTATAGAAGCGCCACAAGCTTTAGATAATACATAACTTCTGACTAAGTTTATTCTTATAGATATTTA
>CAYTIZ010000354.1:0-2452 GCA_964437885.1 uncultured Enterobacteriaceae bacterium | reverse complement strand
AATTATAATATGGGCATTAAAGAGCAGATTATTTTTCCGGAAATTGATTATGATAAAATTGATACTCTTCGTGGTATGGATATAACGATTACCACCACTGCACGTACTGATGAAGAAGGCCGTGCATTATTAAAAGCATTTAATCTTCCATTAAGATCTTGAGGTCTATTTGAAATGGCAAAGTCATGTATGGTGAATCGTGAAATTAAACGAATTCGTATGGTCAAGAAGTTTGCTGCTAAAAGAGCAGAATTGAAGGCAGCTATTAAAGACGTATCGTTGAGCGACGAAGAACGAACTATCGCTCGTGAAAAGTTGAACAAGATGCCTCGGGATGCGAGTCCTGTTCGTGTTCGTAACCGATGTAATATTACAGGTCGTCCGCACGGTTATTACCGGAAATTTGGATTGGGACGAAATAAACTACGTGAAGCAGCTATGCGTGGCGATGTGCCAGGCTTGGTTAAAGCAAGCTGGTAACAGAGAGAGAATAAGATATGAGTATGTCCGACCCAATTTCAGATATGTTGACGCGAATTCGTAATTCACTGCAACGTAATAAACACGATGTGAAGATGCCTTCGTCTAAATTAAAAGTGGCGATTGCGAACATTATGAAAAAAGAAGGCTATATCACTGGTTTTAGCGTTGAAGAGCACGATAAAAAAGCGACATTAACGATTGAACTTAAATACTTTGAAGGTAAACCTGTTATCGAGTCGATTAAACGCATTAGTCGTCCCAGCCTTCGCAGTTATAAATCAATGAATGATTTGCCAAAAGTAATGGGTGGTTTAGGTGTAGCGATTATTTCTACAGCTAAAGGTGTCATGACAGATAAATCAGCACGTGAGCACGGTATTGGCGGCGAAGTGCTGTGCTACGTTTCATAAAAAGAATTGGATTGAATTATGTCTAGAATAGCAAATAATCCGGTCATTATACCTAGCGGTGTTGATGTCAATATTGTGGGTAGCTTGATTACGATTAAAGGTGGTAAAGGTGAGTTGTCACATGATGTTCATCCTTTAGTTAAAGTTGAACAAGAAGACAGTGTTTTAAAAACGACGGTTAACAATAATAGCAAGACTGCAAATGCTCTTTCAGGTACAACACGTGCGCTGATACAAAATATTGTGACCGGTGTTACTGAAGGTTTTGAGCGTAAACTTGAAATTGTTGGCGTTGGTTATCGTGCTGCTGTTTCCGGTAAGGTGTTGAATCTGACTTTAGGTTTTTCTCACCCTGTCGCGTTTTCAATTCCAGAAGGCATTACCATTGAAACACCTAGTCAAACAGAAGTTGTCATTAAGGGTATTGATAAACAGCAAGTAGGTCAGGTTGCTGCAAATATACGTGCTTTTCGTCCACCTGAACCATATAAAGGTAAAGGTGTTCGTTATTCGGATGAACGTATTGTCCGCAAAGAAGCTAAAAAGAGCTAATTGATATGAGTAAAAAAACAGATAGATTACGTCGTGCCAGAAAGACACGTGCCAGAATCAAACAACAAGGTGTAAATCGATTGAGTGTACATAAAACATCACGTCATGTTTATGCACAAGTTATTGCTCCATGTGGTTCACAAGTGCTTGCGAGTGCTTCAAGTTTGGATAAAGAAATTAAGGGTCAGATTAAATACAGTGGCAACGTTAAAGCTGCTGCTGCTGTTGGTAAAGCTCTGGCTGAACGTGCGAAGAAAGCAGGCATCTCTAATATTGCTTTTGATCGCTCAGGTTTTAAATACCATGGTCGCATTAAAGCATTAGCCGATGCAGCACGCGAACAAGGTATGGAATTCTAAGGGAAAGTTTTTATGGCATTAGTAAACTCAATAACCGGCAACGAAGATCTTCAAGAAAAACTTGTCACGGTCAACCGTGTTGCCAAAGTAGTTAAAGGTGGTCGTCAATTCCGTTTCGGCGCAGTAACTGTCGTTGGTGATGGTAATGGTCGAGTTGGTCTTGGTCTGGGTAAGTCTCGAGAAGTTCCACTTGCGATTCAAAAAGCAATGGAAGATGCCCGCCGCAATATGATTTCAGTACCGTTAAACGAAGGTACACTTCAATATCCAATCGTTGCAGAGTTTGGTGCAGCCAAAGTCTATATGCAACCAGCCTCGGAAGGTACCGGTATTATTGCTGGTGGTCCAATGCGAGCGGTGTTTGAAGTGGTTGGTATACATAATGTACTGGCTAAATCAAATGGCTCAACTAATCCAATCAACGTTATCCGTGCAACGATTAAAGGATTGGCTTCGATGTCTTCTCCTGAACAAATTGCTGCTAAGCGCGGTAAATCAGTCGAAGAAGTGGTTAGTTAATATGGTTAAGAAATCAAATAATAAATTAAAGGTTACGTTGATTAAAAGTACGAATCGACGTATTGAAAAACACAAAGCTTGTGTCATGGGTTTGGGTTTGCGTCGTATTCGTCACAGTGTCACTGTTGA
>CAYTIZ010000353.1:0-2455 GCA_964437885.1 uncultured Enterobacteriaceae bacterium | reverse complement strand
CTCAATAAGGCAATCTCTTTTTTTCCAAAAAATAGCTCTGTTCTAGAATTAAATTTAAGTCGAGATATTCCAGATAGTTCGCTACAACTTGCAAAATTACTTCGTAGACTGGCTCATTAAACATGGCAATATTATTTAAGTGAATATCAATACTAAAAGATTAAATATTAGGCCATTTTCCAAAATGAAAGATTTAAATAATCGTTATGTAGATTGGTTGAATAGTTCGGATATTACAAAATATAGTGATCAACGATTTAACTCTCATTCTTTAAGAAGCTGCGAAGAGTATATTGATTGGATGCATGATAATGGACATGTATTGCTATCAATTCATGAGCAACAATCTAATAAGCATATAGGAAATATAGGACTTCAATTCGAGCATCAGCATAAACGTGTAGATGTTTCAATTCTGATAGGTGAAAAAAAAATGCAAGGAACAGGCCTGGGAAGTGAAGCATGGGCAGCGGTTCTTGATGAGATAGAAGCAAGACAGCTAGCAAGAAAAATTACAGCAGGCACAATGGAAACTAATACAAGTATGTTAATGTTAATGAAGAAGTCAGGAATGAAACCTGATGGAGTGAGAAAGGAACATCAGTATTGGCAAGGTCATTGGACGGATATTATCTATTATGCAAAATTTGTATAGCTTGAAAATAATTATGAGTAGAAGTGATAAATTAAGGAGTATTGAATGAGTTACCGTATTGTTATACGTGCACATACCGCAAGGCGAGATGTCGCGGCGGCGGCTTTACTTGCTGCTATATTGGAGAAGAGGGGATGTAAAACAATGGTTACATGTGTGCGTAACCATATAAGAGCGATAACTATGTGGAAACCTCATTGCATAGTGAGTATGGTGCCTGGAAAATCAAGCAAGGATTTATTGCCTGAAGCTTATGCGGTTTATTGGGAAACAGAAGGTTATATCGGAGATGACTTAACAAACGGGCAATACTTTTTTCAGAATCCAGGCATTTTTAATAGTTTTGATCTATTTCTTATTTGGGGAAACTATTTTGAAAAAGATTTAGAGAATAATATCCCCGATCTTAATAAGTCTATTGTAAAAAAAGTAGGCTGTGGAAAATTTGATTTTATAAAATTTTCTCCTTCGCTACCATTAAAGAAATCAGAGCCACGAAACTCGGTAGGTATAATAACCAGGTTTACAACTATTAATCATCATGAGTCAATACCTGCGATACGAAATTTGCATAACAAATCAACATATGACTATGTCGTCAATTGTTGTCATTCGTATTATCACCTATATAAAGTGATAGAGGAAATTATTGAACAGACAGAATTGAATATTTCAATAAGGCCTCATCCTATGGAAGATATTGCTATATATAAAGAAAAAATTATACCTTCGTTTGGTCTTAAAAATATTCATAGGTTTTCAATTGATCCAACTATGGAAATATCTGATTGGATACCTAACCAACGGGTTATCATTGGTTCAACAAGTACCGCGTTTGTAGAAACATATTTGATGGGTGTCCCGTTTATAAATATAGACCGCTTGTCTGGCACGCAAAAATATAATGCAGAGTGGGCCTCTGTTTGCCGGATATGGCAGGAAAGTGCTTATCTACCAAATTCAATAGATGATTGTCTTTCGTTAATTAAATCTGTTGAACCCCTGGAAGTAAAATCAGCTGCTATGGATAAACAAATTAATACCTATTTTAATTGGGGCGCCGATTTTTCAGCAACCTATAAAGCAGCAGAGGAGCTTGTAAAGTTTCTGGATGGAAACAAAACTCACGATCTTAAAGGTTGGCCTGAATGGGTTGTAGATAGTATTGATGAGATTTCTTTTCGACGTGCACGTATTAGAAACCCTATGCATGTGAATTTTAATTACCGGAAAGGATATCATGGTTTACCCGAATCTATGGGGCATGTAACGGAGGCAATATGGGAAAAATATTCGCATAAGTAATCGCAGAGATATTTAAGTGTCGATTTAAAAAATAATATAATGAAAAAAATAGCTCAAAAAATAATATTTTCCTATCAAGTCTATCCAGAGTATGAACATAAAGTATATGGATAAGCTGAAAACAATATTGTTTAAAATTGTCGTTAGAACTTTCGATGCTCTTGACTTACACGCGGCACTAGCAAGATTATCTGCAAGGTATGTAAAAGAAATACACCCGAATAATAAAAGAGAACGAGCTGTTGCTATTTCAAAAGAAGGTGTAGTTACTATATTGGTGTTAGATTACGACAGATATAGAGGTGACATAGATATTTTTTCTGAAGAACCTGAGATAAGGTGTTTGGAAGTTTCTCCTACTTTCCTTCAATATTTGCTTGCCTCATTTGTAAGAGAATTAAATAAAAAAGAAAAGAAAGAAGACAAGAAAAGTCATGCTATGTCATTAGGTGAGCGCTGGGACTTTGCAAGGCCAGAGTCAGGTGGTTTAATAGA
>CAYTIZ010000352.1:0-2461 GCA_964437885.1 uncultured Enterobacteriaceae bacterium | reverse complement strand
TACATTTGATGATGCAAATATTTTATTGACTGTTGTGGGTATGATACTGGTGTCTTGATCAGCATAAGCGGCACCGACGACCAATGATGAACGTAATGTAGTTGTCCACCAATGTTGATATGCCAGATGAGTACTCAGTATTTCTGTGAGGCTGATTCTACCAGCATTGTCGATAGCCGCATCGTTGAATGATATATATCGCCCGAGAGCATCTCCATAGGATAAGGCAAAACGCAAATTATCTTGTCCGGGTAAGTAGAGTCGGCCTGAGAGACTGAATGCAACACCCCATTGCTTATCATTGTTACCGGTTAGCATCCTGTTATTGGCATTGATCTCTCTAAGCATAGCAGCCAATGATAAGTTACCCCATTTATCCAAGAATTTTATTTTACCAATTATATCGGGTATTTGATCGTCATTAACCTGAAAGCTACTACCTGTTGTTGAGATAAATGTTGATTCTCCTTTTTCCAGGGCAAAAAAGGTCTCACCCCATGAGAATGTGGTGTTGTAACGAATCAATTCCTGTCGGATGGCCAGATTTCCCACGGGACCATTTGCATCGTTAATTTCCGGATAGGAGGATAAATTAACAAAAGTGGTATAGGTTTTTCCTACAGTAAGGTTTTTAAAAGTGGAATATAAGTGTCGCATTCTGGGTTCGTTTGCAACATGTGAACGACCTGTGGCATCACGTTTTGTATCAAAGAAATCAAATTCAACGTAAGTAGATAATTTATTTTTAGCCAAAGGTATATTTAAGGTTGCCCAGATTCGACTTTCACGTAAATTAGCGTCAAGGCTATTTTTACCACTATCCGGGATAGGAATACTACTGGCAGAGAGTGCCAAATCGGATTTACTGGTTCTTATGCCTCCTAGGCTATCGTTATTATAGATAGCATCGATCTTGAGTCGTCCACCGATGGATAATTGTGGCCCAGAAATATGATCTGCTTTTAAGCTGCTTGAAAAGATTAAAAGCAGTACAAGTAATATACTTGAAGTGTAAAGCTGTCGGATAATCATCTGTATTTAAATAAATGCTTACCAATTACGAAATAAGTGATGACAGGTATTACAGGTATTCTGCAGTTTTAAATAAGCCGCATCTAAAGCTTGTTGATGATTGGCTTTGGCCTTTTGTTGAAGTTCCAGACTTATATTATGAAGTTGGTTTGCCATTGCACTGAAAGTGACTTGATCTTCATCACTAAGATTCTTTAATGAAGCAATATTAGGAATGTTCTTTGCCGTCTGTGCCAGAATATTAGCCTCTTCAGCGAGTAATTCAATTTGATTGTTACTTAATTTTATGAGTTCCAATTCTGTGTATTCGCGGTCATAAATCAATATTCTTAATCGGCGCATAATATTTCGAATGTCATCACTGTGTATGGCATTTAATATTGTTTTACGTTCTCTTTTATTTTCTGAAACTTCTTCAGCAAATAACGAAGTATTAACTGTAATGATGATGAAAAAAATCGAGAATAATTTATAAATATTCATTTTTGACGTATTAATTACTAATATTTCAACTTAGATTGAGATGATTTGCTTATCCAAATACATGTTTAATTTCATCAAACTTAGCATCAATAACATGGACGTTGGAGTAGCCCATTATTTGTAATGTTGATGCAGATAATGAAGCCCGTCCGCCGGCGGCACAATGAATCAATATGAGTACATCATGGTCGCTACAGATATCAGTGATTTTCATTTCTAATAATCCACGTGGAATATTAGTCGAGTCGATTAAACTTGATTCACTGGCTTCATGAGGCTCGCGTACATCAATAATGACGGCATCATCATGTCTATCAAAAAGTAATTTTGCTGCAAGTTGGTCAATACAATTACATTGTGATTTTGCAGCAGCAATGAGTTCACTTACCGGGATAAGCATATGATATCTCCTAAATATATGTATGAGACTGATTATGTCCCATAAAATACCTGAAATTCCAGAGAATAATTCATAACAATTGATTTAGAACAAAGGATATATTCTTCATGCTCTCTATACTATATTTAAGTAGTAGTTCTTTTTAACTAAATGGAGTGAATATTATGGTTGAGGAAAAGAAAAAGGTAAGTAAAAAGAAGCCTGTGATTAGAAAGAAACCAACGGCCAAGAAAAAAACGGTAGCGAGAAAAAAAACGACCCGTAAGAAAACAGGCGTTTCCAATACGCAGGTTGCGGCAGAAAGTCGTCATGCATTTACAGAAAAACTTAAAGAAGATTTGGTTGCGACTAAAGTGGCATTTAAGCAAGCAAAGCTTGTAGCCAGTGAAGAATTACAATTAGTAAAAAAAGCGGCTAGAGACGAGGTCGCTGTTCTCAAGGAGCAACTGCAAACAGCGCTCAAACGAGAAAAGCAATTAATGAAGATCAGCGAGAAGAAGATTAAAAAGATGTTGATTGCTGGTGAGCACTGGGAGAAAAAGCAGT
>CAYTIZ010000351.1:0-2462 GCA_964437885.1 uncultured Enterobacteriaceae bacterium | reverse complement strand
TATAACCCCAGTCAAGCCTCAGGCCATTACGGCTATCTGTCTTTCGGGTCATCCGTTGCTGATTATCATAGGCATAACTATAGGTAACGGCTTCATTACTGATCAAGTCCAACTCGCCGTATTGATTATATTGCGCCGCCTGTGTCGTGGCGTCTGAAAGATACTCTGCCTGGATCACGCGATTTAGTGAATCATAGCGGGTACGTACAACCGCACCATTACGATCAGTCGCGGTTAACACATTTCCAAGCTCATCGGTCACGCGCAGCGGCCTTCCGCAAATTGAAATAAATCCGGCGTTATATTATTACCATGCGGTAGTAGCGCCTCTATTTTTCGTGACAGGTCATCGACATTATTCGCACGATGGTTTTCAACCCAGGCTACCCCGGAATAGTAAGCAGCACTGCTATTGTTTGATGATTTAAGTGTATCAATGACGGTGGTGGTAGCCGAATAAAGCAACGCAGTATCTTGCCCCCAGCTACCATCCTGGTTTTGGTTTTGCTGTTGCTCAAGCCATGTACTCGCGCTCTCAAGAGCCACTTTATTTTCGGCTTCACCTGCTGTTGCATATGAGCAGAACAGACCCATCACCAATACCAAGGCCATGCGTGAACAATTATTGTTAATTTTCCATTTATTCATTTTATTGTTCTCACTTAATACTCATTCACGCCAATTCGCCAGCTATCACCACAAAAAACCCATTTGTTGGGTTTATTTATTTTCTGCCTAATTCCAAGATCAAAAGTGACTACTTTAGACCAAAAATATCCCAGCACTATTGTTACCTGATCCGATATTCCTTTTTATTGCTCTTTAAGACAATATTCTCTATTGGTTAATTAGGTTTTTTTGATTAGTGAATTTATTTTTTTAAATTCTTTATACAAAAAATACAATAAAGAGAAAAACTAATATGATAATAAAAACCATACCCATCGGCTATTTAGAATAAACCTACTGCATCATAGGGTAGGTTTAGGGCGCCCCTTTACGCTGATCTATAAATTTTTAAACAATAAATAAACGGAAATAATGAAAACTGTACAACCAAAGAATACAAAAAAAGCATACATGTCGGTCTTTTTTATACGCACAGAACACTTTTCACAAAATAAAAATTTTTGATACGAAGCTGCCAATGGGTATTTTTCAATGCCATTGAAACCCACACCACATCTAGCACACTTATTATGTTTATTCAGATATCGTTGTCTTAACGTATTATAAAAATTAACAATAATAATAACAGCTATAATTAATATAATAATATCTTTCAATTCATCAGCTCACTGCTTTACAGGGGTATTACTAGTAATATTGAGTAAATTATTAAAACTGTGCCGCCTACTTTTAAATACACCTCATATTTTTTCTTTAAAGGATAAAGAACATCAAATCCTTTTTGATTAAAAGGATATTTATCTAATACTAGTAGCCAAAAAATTGTACCCATCAAAAAAATAGAAAGCGTATGCAACATACAACACAACCCTCTTACATTCATAGCTATTTATTATATACCTGTTGCATCATATTGGTATTGGATTTATTTGGATATATAACAAAGCCGCCAGATGCACTGGAATTCAGATCTAACGAATTCACAATACTCGATGATGAATCAAAAATCGATTCACCAGCAACTAGAATCGTGTTCGCATTACCAACTAAGCTCGCCCCTAATGGAATATCTAATAAATTACCAGCTACGCGACCGATAGGTATACCAGAAACTAGCGATACTGCATCATATACTCCTCCCGCTACAGGATCATTCGCTTCAAAACCAAACGTATTCAATACATCTGTTCGTAAATCCATAGAGCTGGGAATGTTAGTTTCTAGTAAATTGTTCATAAATGAATTTATATTTCCATCCAAAGCATCCAATGACGTTGAAAATCCTGTAGCACCTATACCCATCAAGGCTATACCACCGGCAACCGAAAGCATAGTTGGCTCTGGCGCAGCCACAAGTAGCACGCCTACTCCAGATGTTACAACTCCTCCAACCACACCCAAGCCACTCCCTACAACACCTACTCCTTGCCTTATTAGCTCGGGAAAATTCTCAATATTTCCCGTCGGATCATTAAAATTAACCGGATTATTCCCCACATAAGCATAAAAATTAATCCCAGCCTCAAACCCTAACGGATCCTCAGAAATAAACCGCCCCACCTCAGGATCATAATAACGAGCCCGATAGTAATAAAGACCACCCTCGCTATCCTGCTCACGCCCAGTATAGGCAAGCGAATTTGTACTTTCACCGCTAGAACCTAAATCCAATCCAAACGGTGTATAAGTTCTTGCCTGCGCTGTCGCTCCATTATGATCACTCAGTGCTACCACGGAGTTAACCTGGTCATGATGAAAGGTGCGGTTGAGCATATTGCCATTGGCATCGCGCTCGAAGCCATTAATGATTTCATCGACCACGACACCACGCA
>CAYTIZ010000350.1:0-2471 GCA_964437885.1 uncultured Enterobacteriaceae bacterium | reverse complement strand
AGGATTTAGGGGCAATGTCTCTGGATCGCCTGACTCAACGTCTTAATGAAGATATCGCGTGCCTCGGCCGTACTAATTTGGAGGATTAATTTATCAGCGCAGACAAGAAGACACGCCTTAATGAAGCTATAACTTCGCCGGAGGTGAGGTTAATAAATGCAGAGGGCGAACAAGTTGGTGTCGTTACAATTATTGAAGCTAAACAACTCGCTGAGGAATCTGAATTAGATTTGGTCGAAATTGTTCCCAATTCGGAGCCGCCCGTTTGCCGAATTATGGATCACGGTAAATTTGTTTTTGAGCAAAGCAAGAAAAAGCACGCGGCGAAAAAGAAACAGAAGCAGATTCAGGTTAAGGAAATTAAGTTTAGACCTGGCACAGATGATGGTGATTACCAGATTAAGTTAAGGAATTTAATTAAATTCCTTACCAACGGTGACAAGGTTAAAATTACGCTTCGTTTCCGTGGCCGAGAAATGGCTCACCAGGAACTTGGAACCAAGATGTTAAAACGTATAGAAACGGATCTTGAAGAATATGGGATTGTAGAACAGTTTCCTAAAATGGAAGGTCGACAAATGGTAATGGTGCTAGCGGCCAAGAAATAGTACTTACAATTGCTCGACAACATGTTCCTGACATTGCCTACAGGACGTAGGTAAGGAGCGTGAGCAGGAGCGGAAGCTTTGTCTACCACCTACATCCGTGTAGGCGTCATGCATTGTAAGTATTTCCGCCATTCATGGCGGTCACGATAGAGATGAAGAAATAAAATATAGTAAGATTGGAGTTATAGAAATGCCTAAAATGAAATCAAACAGTGGTGCTGCAAAGCGTTTTTCACGCACTGCTTCTGGAAAATTTAAACGAGGTCAGTCGCACCGTAGTCATATTTTGACTAAAAAAAGCACCAAGCGTAAACGTCAGTTACGCGCAATGCTGACTGTTCATGCTAGCGACCAGAAGGCAATAGCCCGAATGGTTCCGTATATATAGAGAGGAATTGAAGCAATGCCCAGAGTAAAACGTGGTGTTACCGCACACGCCAAACACAAAAAAGTTATTGATCAAGCTAAAGGCTATAGTGGTCGACGCAAAAATATATTTCGTGTCGCCGTACAAGCTGTAACCAAAGCAGGCCAGTATGCTTATCGCGATCGACGTCAACGCAAGAGGCAGTTCCGTGCATTATGGATTGCCCGAATTAATGCTGAAGCACGAAACAATGGTCTTTCCTATAGCCGTTTTATTAATGGTTTGAGTAAGGCTTCTATTGAGGTTGATCGTAAAGTATTAGCGGATCTTGCTGTATTTGATAAAGTGGCGTTTGGTGCCTTAGCAGAACAGGCTAAAGCTAGTCTCGCATAAATCTTTAATACAATAGATTGAAACGGGGAAAGGCTTAAAACCTTTCCCTTTTTTATTTACAGGGAAGTAAAGTATGTCGTTTGTGCAGGATGCACACAAACGACGATGGCCATGGATGTACTGTCAGGATATATGCTCCTGCATATCCTAAGTACCTGCATCCATGCAGGCAATGCCGCAGGCGCAGGACGCGCAGGAGTGGTGTGGTGACTCTTTCACTCCCATGAACGAATATACACATGATATAAAGCCGTATAACCCATAAGCGGTTACAATAATAAAATTATGAACGATACCGAGAAACTACAAGCTCAAGCGATAGCAGAAATCGAAGCTGCTACTAATCTAAACCTTCTGGATCAGATTAGAATCAATTATCTTGGTAAAAAAGGCCTGCTCACACAACAATTAAAATTATTGGGCAAATTACCTGTGGAAGAACGTCCACAAGCAGGGCTAGTGATTAACCTTGCCAAGGTTGCTGTTCAAGAGGCAATAGAATCCAGAAAAGTTTCACTTGAAGATGAACTTTTAAATGAACAAATCAAGCAAGGGCGTCTGGATATTACTTTACCGGGCAGGGGAGGAAAACGTGCCGGTTTACATCCCATCACATTGACCTTGCAGCGTATTGAATCACTTTTTCAACAAGTTGGCTTTGATGTTGTTGAAGGTCCAGAAGTAGAAGACGATTACCATAATTTTGAAGCGCTGAATATTCCAGCTCATCATCCTGCGCGTGCGATGCACGACACGTTTTATTTTCCTGATGGACGACTATTAAGAACACACACTTCATCGGTTCAGATTCGAGTGATGCAAAATGATAAACCGCCATTTCGCTTTATAGCACCAGGTCGAGTT
This sequence comes from uncultured Enterobacteriaceae bacterium, assembly GCA_964437885.1. Taxonomy (GTDB): domain Bacteria; phylum Pseudomonadota; class Gammaproteobacteria; order Eutrophobiales; family Eutrophobiaceae; genus UBA7359. The sequence continues at coordinate 239 of CAYTIZ010000350.1, read as the reverse complement.
TATCGTTGTGATTCAGATATGACGCATACACCGATGTTTCATCAAGTCGAAGGGCTTATTGTTGATGAAACGGTGACATTTGCAGAGTTAAAAGGATTATTAATCGATTTTCTGGAAATTTTCTTTGAAAAAGAATTAGAAATACGTTTTCGACCCTCTTATTTCCCGTTTACAGAGCCTTCTGCGGAAGTCGATATTATGGGGGAACGTGGTTGGTTGGAAGTTTTAGGCTGTGGGAT
>CAYTIZ010000349.1:0-2472 GCA_964437885.1 uncultured Enterobacteriaceae bacterium | reverse complement strand
TTTACTATGCGTACATTTTTGTTTTCGATATGCTTCTTTAAAATTTCATGGCGTCGTTTATAAGCAATCATTGCTTCTTCAATTAGTTCATCTTCATAACGTTCACGCGTTTTTTTGGTTGGGCTAAAATTCATATTTTTGACTTGTAGCCGCTTTTGTAAATCGCCTACAAGTTCAGATAAACCAGTTATATTAGTGCTTTTTAGTTCCAGTTGTTGTATTGCACGCCAGGCTATTACTGACCGTTTATCATAGATTGGGTAGGTATTATATGACAGGGTGCGCGTTTCAATATCACTATGGTTTTTAGTCTTACTTAAAGCCCAGTCCATATCCTTGTTTATTTTATTTGCGATCTTTGCCGCTTCTTTTCCTTCTTCTTCAACACTAAGTAAAACAGTCAATTGATCATTCGGGATACCCCTCTCTGATTGAGTCTGTAAATTTACCTGATTAAATAGTGGTTCATTGTCATGCGCATAGACAAAAGACATCAAACAAAAATACAAAAAAATACTCCGTTTCAATAATCGCTTTATTCTCATAATTCTTCTCCTTTTTATTTATACCCGTGATACCTACAAATGCCTATTCATAGTACGCCCATTTTCATCCATGGCAGCGTTACTCCTCTTTGCAGGGAATGACCATGCGCATCGTCTCGCCTTGCCCTGAATAAAAATAGACACACTATGAATAGGCATTTCCAGATATCACAGATATTTTTATAATCTGTAGGTATTATCTAATGATCCGTTGCACCTTCTGAACCTAGTCCAGTCTGAGATCTAACGTATTGATCCGTGAATGCTTCTATTTCCTCTTGTGCACTTTTACTCTTATCTAATAAAGAAATAACGATAATGCCAATAAAGGCGGCTGACATTGAAAATAAAGCGGGATGTTTATATGGGAAAACCGGAGTTGTATTGCCCAGAATATCGACCCAGATAGTTGGACCGAGGATCATACAGGACACGGCTGTAATCAAACCAAGACTGCCGCCGATAAATGCGCCATTGGTTGTTAACTTACGCCAATACATTGATAGAAACAGTATCGGAAAATTGACACTGGCTGCAATAGCAAAAGCCAGACCGACCATATAAGCCACATTCTGTTGCTCAAAAAGAATCCCGAGAAATATAGCCGCTATACCTAAGGCTATCGTAGCGAGTCGTGAAACGCGTATTTCTTCACCTTCTAAAATTTCTCCCTGACGAATGACACTGGCATAAAGATCATGCGAAATGGCCGATGCTCCTGATAAAGTTAAGCCAGATACAACAGCTAATATAGTGGCAAAAGCCACAGCAGAAATAAATCCAAGAAAAACTTCACCACCTACAGCCTGGGACAGATGTATCGCTGCCATGTTATTCCCACCTAATATGCCGCCCGATTCAACGTCTAGAAATTCAGGATTATTGGTCAATAATACTATCGCACCAAAACCAATAATAAATGTGAGTATATAAAAATAACCGATAAAACCTGTTGCAAAAAATACGGACTTTCTTGCTTCTTTTGCATCAGGCACGGTAAAAAACCGCATCAGAATATGAGGAAGCCCGGCAGTACCGAACATCAGTGCCAAACCTAAAGAAATAGCTGAAACGGGATCAGAAACCAGTCCACCCGGTGCCATTATTGAAACACCCTTCTCGTGCACATTAATGGCTCGGCTAAACAAAACTTCAAATGAATAATCCATTTTGGCCATCACCATAATTGCCATAAAACTTGCACCAAGTAACAACAATACTGCCTTGATGATCTGCACCCATGTAGTCGCAAGCATGCCACCAAAGGTGACATATAAAGTCATTAAAACACCAACAATAACAACAGCATAGTGATATTCCATACCGAATAAAAGCTGTATCAATTTACCTGCGCCTACCATTTGTGCGATGAGGTAAAGCAAAACTACCGCTAATGTCCCACATGCTGCGATACTGCGAATTGGCAATGGCCGCAAGCGGAATGAAACCGCATCGGCAAAGGTATATTTACCTAGATTACGTAAGCGTTCGGCTAACAAAAATAGAATAATAGGCCAACCTACCAGAAAACCAATGGAATAGATGAGTCCATCAAAACCTGAAGCAAACACCAAGCCCGATATACCAAGAAAAGAAGCCGCCGACATATAGTCTCCGGCAATAGCTAAACCATTTTGTAAGCCAGTTATATTTCCACCTGCAGCATAAAAATCTTTTCGAGTTCGGGTTCTTCTTGCCGCCCAATAGGTAATACCTAATGTGGCAGTAACAAACAATAAAAACATACTTATTGCAGTGACATTAATAGCCTGTTTCGTGACTTCACTATCCAGACCACCTGCAGCATGAATAACTGAAGTATGGCTCAACATAGACAATACAATTAAAACACTTTTTATTTTCATATTAATTACACTCATCATTCATGTGATGTTTAACAATCTCCTTGCTAATCGAATCAAATTCC
>CAYTIZ010000348.1:0-2489 GCA_964437885.1 uncultured Enterobacteriaceae bacterium | reverse complement strand
CCCATAGCCACCAATCATTACAAACGCTTACCGATTACCCAATAAAACAATCTTCGGCTTTGCATACATCCATTGTCCTGAATAACGTTAAATTTATTTTATAACCTCAAAAAGAGTGTTTGAGAAGTTCGGCCCAACTTTTCTTTTTAGCAAGAAGTTCTTTTGCATCAGAAGCCAGACGATGAGTGCCGTGGCACTCTGCACAAACCATAACCGCCAACGTACCTAAAGTTTTGCCCTGTTCCTTTAAAGTACCTGTTTTAAGATATTGTTTAAGATCTGTCATTGTTTGAGTCATCTTTTCATTAGGAAATTTTTTCGAAGAATTTTTATGGCAGTTGACACAGGTACTACCCAGGCTGTTCAATCCTTTTTCCAGTTCCGACAAAGCTGATAACGCTGCATCCTGCCTACCATCAACAAAGGCAATTTTAATCTGATTTACTTGTTTACTCATTGTGCGCATATTTGAAATTAATGTTGTTGAACCATCAATCTTCATTTCTGAAAAATCAGGCGCTCGATATATTGTTGCTGTCACTGCACGAAAATCCGTATGGCAGGACTGACAGCTTTTATCCAGTTTATCTAAAGCATGAGTTACATCGGTATAACGCTTTTCTTTAGCACTTTTTTGTATCTCTGTAATAGATGGTAGATCCAGTTTATTTTCCCATTCAGGCACCATCTCTGCAATTTTGTGGTAATCCTCATTCAATTTTTCTACCCATTTTTTTAAATTTTCATCATCTTGTGTTTTTGTATAAATCTTAATCGCTAATATTTCACGTCGTAATTTAAACATAGTATGTAACCACACCTGACGTTTGTTTTCCGGTTTGTACCATTGTGAAATAGATTCCGGTGGCTCTTTGAGCACAATCACATTGTCCTGATGAATATAAAAAACGCCGGCAATGATTAATACAATCAGACACTGAATAACAACAAAATAAGACCAACGCATTACTACCACCTTTTCGTTTATTTATGCAGCACGATATTCTGCATAACATGCAATATATCGGAAAAAAGAACGATATGTTTTATCAAATATTTATTCTTTTATTACTTACTACAGCTTTAGCTTTAAATTTTAAGTAAAAGTTTACTGAACCGTCATATCCTGCTTTAGTTAATAAATTTAAAGAATATCCTCTATAAACCATGCAGAAAAAACATGTCGACCATTGATGCCCGCTTTTTTATAGATTGATGAAGCCTGCTGTCGGACTGTTTTTTCCTGCGTATTTCTTACAATTGCAATTTCTTTAAGGCTCAGACCTTTCAATAGTAACCAGCCAACTTCTATCTCACTATTAGTCAGCGTCCATTCTGAAAATTGCTGTGTGACAACATTTCCTAGTTTCTTGCGTGCTTCAAGAACGTATTTTCTTGGTGAAGTTTGAGGGCTGTTTGCCGCACCCAGCTCTTGCCGTAGAGACCTGATCTCAATTCTCTGCTGATACAAGCCGGACAAAAGCCAGGCAATTGCAATAATAGAAATACTGACGATGATTGCTTCTTTAACAATATGGCCTGTGTCCGCACCATGAGATATATCTGCCAAAATATCTACACTACTGGTGATAACAACGATTGCAAATATAAGAATCAATACGATAACTTCTTTAGCTTTGGAACTGTACACAGCGGACTCCTATTTAAAACAGTAATTTATGATATATGACATATGTCCTATACAATACTATTTATAGCATATGCCCGATGATTGATTACAGCGAACACCTATAATTAACTCCAACGTAAAATTTAACGAGGGCATCATGATGAATAACGAAATTCGTGTTTGGGATCCATTAGTCCGAATTTTCCACTGGAGTCTGGTATTGACCTTCACTATTGCTTATCTGAGCGGGGAAGAAGAAAGCAGTTTACATATTTATGCCGGATACACTGTACTGGGACTTATAACATTCCGTGTGTTATGGGGATTTATTGGCACTCAATATGCGCGTTTCAGTGATTTCGTTTACTCACCGGGCACTGTTATTCAATACCTGAAAGGTTTAATTACTAAAAATCCAAAACATTATATTGGTCATAACCCTACTGGGGGCTGGATGGTGATCGCCCTATTGCTTTGCCTTTTTGTCGTTACGATAAGCGGACTCAAAGTGTATGCCATTGAAGAAGGACTTGGGCCACTGGCAGGAGAAACATCATTGGCTATTATCAACTCTACATACGCTGGTAGTGATGAAGACCATGACAGTGAGGAGTATGAAAAAAATGCACATGGTGAAGATGAAGAAGAATTCTGGGAAGAAATACACGAAGTCTCATCAAATTTAATGTTATTTCTTATTTTCCTGCATATTGCCGGCGTAATTATTTCCAGTCGCTTACATGATGAATCTCTTGTTAAAGCAATGTTTACCGGGAAAAAGAGCAGCAAGACCGATATATAATTTCATAAATGATATCACTGCTGTCCCGTTAACTTTGAAATGACCTATCATGCTTAA
>CAYTIZ010000347.1:0-2496 GCA_964437885.1 uncultured Enterobacteriaceae bacterium | reverse complement strand
GAGTGGTAAGGAAAAGAATCCTCTAACGACGACGACATATGGTACGGGTGAGTTAATGTTGGATGCGGCCAAGCGAGGAGCTAAAAAAATCATTATTGGTATCGGTGGTTCTGCGACGAATGATGGTGGTGTTGGTATGGCGCAAGCATTAGGTGTTCGCTTTTTAAATAACCTAGGTAAAGAAATTACCGAGTTAGGTGCTGGCGGTATGATTAATAAAATTGCCAATATTGATATGAAAGGTTTAAGTCCTTTAATAAAGAAAACAAAAATTATCGTTGCCTGTGATGTTAATAATCCTTTATGTGGTAAGACCGGTGCATCTGCCGTGTTTGGTCCACAAAAAGGCGCGACGCCAGCAATGGTAAAAACACTTGATAGTAATTTGAAGCATCTAGCTTCTATTATTAAAAAGGATTTAAAGAAAGATGTGCTTAAAGTGAAAGGTGCCGGTGCAGCAGGTGGCTTAGGTGCAGGTTTACTTGCATTTACCAAAGCGAAAATGAAAAGTGGAGTTGATATTGTTATTGAAGCAACAGATCTACATAAACATTTAAAAGGTGCTGACTTAGTTATCACTGGTGAAGGTCGTGTTGATTTTCAAACTGCTTTTGGTAAAACACCTTCAGGTGTTGCTAAAGCTGCACGTAAACATCGTATTTCTACTGTTGCCATAGGCGGCGGTATTACTGATGATGCTAACGGTGTGTTTGCACATGGTATTGAAGGATTAGAAAGTGCATGTGCGCGTGATATGTCTTTAGAAGAAGCGATTGCAAATTCAAAAGCACATCTTACTAATGCCGCAGAGCGCGTCATACGTTTGGTTCTTATTGGTAAAAAAATGGGAACGAAAAAACGTAAGTGAAAAATGGACATGACGACAAGTTCGTCATACCCGCGTACGCCTACATGGATAATGGTATGAACCCACTCCACTTTCTAATCGGCCTCGCAATGGGCCAAAATGGAAGTGTACAACAAACCATTTAACGAAAGCGGAGTGGATATGATGAATATTACAACAATTGGGCTTGATATAGCGAAATCAATCTTTCATTTTTATGCGATTAATCAAACAGGACGACTCGTCAAAAAGAAACAACTTAAGCGTCATCAATTATTAGATGCCGTAGCAAACATACCACCTTGTGTGATTGTCATGGAAGCCTGTGGTGGTGCGAACTATTGGGCAAGAGAATTTATTAAGTTAGGGCATCAAGTAAAACTGATTGCGCCACAATATGTAAAGCCTTATGTCAAAGGCAACAAAAATGATTACAACGATGCCGAAGCCATTGCAGAAGCCTCGCAACGCAGCAATATGCGATTTGTCCCGATTAAATCAATCGCACAGCAAGACATTCAGAACTTCCATCGTCAACGTGAGTTAGTCAAGAAATCACGCACGGCACTAGTGAATCAAGTGCGTGGCTTACTGGCAGAGTACGGCATCGTTATTAACAAAGGTGTTGCTGCCGTCCGTCAAAGCTTACCGGAAATACTGAGTGATGCCGATAATGGTTTGAGCGACTTATCGCGGGAATGTTTTTCTGAATTACTTGATGCCTTACGCACACTTGACCAAGATTTTAAACGATGTGAACAACGCATAAAGTCACTCACACAAAATAATGAAGTCTGCCAACGTTTGAATGACATCTTAGGTATCGGACCACTCACCGCCAGTGCAACGTATGCCGCAGTAGGTGAAGGCAAAGACTTTGCGAATGGTCGGCATTTCTCCGCATGGTTAGGATTAGTGCCGAGGCAACATTCAAGCGGGGGTAAAACCGTATTATTGGGTATCAGTAAACGCGGTAATGCTTATCTTCGAACACTGTATATTCACGGTGCTCGAGCCGTGCTACGTCATTCGGCAACAAAGACCGACAGGTTTAGTTTATGGGCGCAAGCGGTGTTGGCACGTCGAGGGCATAATAAAGCCTGTGTCGCGGTGGCGAACAAAATGGCACGAATGGCATGGGTGATAATGGCAAAAGGAGAAACCTATCGCTTAGCGGTATAAATAAACCTAAAATAGGCGAAAGCCTGATAACGATTTGATAAAAGAAACACCTATTACGTCAGTTGCAAAAGATAAATGATCGGATGGAGAGAGGTCAGACCGGCTCATTCAGAACCTGTTTACTACATAGGCCATGACAGGCCGTACGGATGATGAGGTGGATGAGCGCAGATAACCATCGGGGCCAGGAAGATAAAAAACTTCCAACAACAGGCCGGATATATGAGAGCAATGATTTACTCGTACATCAATGATCACATTGTCTTGCAAACGGAGTGGGTTCATATATGTAGGTGGTAGAGTCGAGTCTGGAACAGAGACCGAAGCGGGAATCCAGTCAAATTATAAATAGTCTTTTTCTCAACTTAACTTTTCGTCTAGTGACTCGTCATCAGACGAAATAAAAAACTAAAAAAGAATATAAAAGCTAAAACGATTTAACTCTTAATCTTCCCTTCCCATTCTTT
>CAYTIZ010000346.1:0-2504 GCA_964437885.1 uncultured Enterobacteriaceae bacterium | reverse complement strand
GACACTGCCCTTTCACGGCGGCAACAGGGGTTCGAATCCCCTTGGGGACGCCATCATTAAAAAAAGTAGCTTTAATAGCTGCTTTTTTTAATGATTATGTATTTTGTTGATGAGAATCCTAGGTTCGACAAATCGGCAGGACTGCCGATTTGGGCGTTGCCTGAAAGGCAACGGGCGAAGCCCGAGCAACATGGATGTTGCGAGTCCATCCCCTTGAGGACGCCATATAATAGAAAGCCACCTTTACGGTGGTTTTTTTGTTATATCTTATGAGTTATTAGTTAAAATTTAGCTTTGAATGTGCATTGTTGTGAAAAAAAACTATCTTGCGGAGTTACTCTGGATTTAAGCAAATAGACATCGTTGGATTTGGGTCAGAGCATCGTCAAGCAAATGAAAGAGATAACTTGGAGAAACGATCTATTCTTCTACATGTCAGAGGATTTGAGCAACGCTCTGACCCAAAGTCGGGGTTCTATTTATGTTTAAACAGGCTTTCTAATTCATTAGCTTGGGTAGTATTCAGTGTTATAATTTATCCTTAAAATAAAACTACTTATAAGCATTTATGAAGTTTCTAGTAACGGGTGCCGCAGGATTTATCGGTTTTCATACTTCTCAGTATTTACTTAATCGAGGTGATTCAATCATAGGGATTGATAATCTCAATGACTATTATGATCCTTCATTAAAAGAGGCACGTTTATCTCAATTAAAAAATAACGATAATTTTAGTTTCCATAAAATAGATATTATCGATAAAGAGGCTATCGATACTGTTTTTAAATCAGAATCTCCTGACATTGTTATCCATCTTGCTGCCCAGGCAGGAGTTCGCTATTCATTAGAAAATCCTTACGCTTACATCGACTCAAATATCACGGGATTCATGAATATTCTCGAAGCATGCAGAAATAATCCGGTTAAACATCTGACATTCGCTTCTTCCAGTTCTGTTTATGGTTCAAATACACGAATGCCTTTTAGTGCAAGTGATAATGTAGACCACCCACTTTCGTTATACGCGGCGACAAAAAAATCGAATGAGTTAATGGCGCACACATATAGTCATTTATATAATATCCCTGTTAGTGGATTACGGTTTTTTACTGTCTATGGTCCATGGGGAAGACCAGATATGGCTTTGTTCATTTTCACCAGAAAAATACTTAATGGTGAAACTATAGATGTATTTAATAACGGGAAACATAAACGTGATTTCACTTACATTGATGATATTGTAGAAGGTGTTGTTCGTGTTTCTGACAATATTGCTACTAGTAACTCTGATTGGAGTAGCGACAATCCTGATCCTGCCACAAGTAAAGCACCTTATCGTTTATATAATATTGGTAACAACACACCGGTTGAGTTGATGTATTTCATTGAGCTGATTGAAAAAAATCTCGGTAAAAAAGCAGATAAAAATTATTTGCCACTGCAACCTGGTGATGTACCTGAGACCTATGCCAATGTTGATGCACTAATAGACTATGTTGGTTACTCTCCTTCAACTTCAATTGAGTCGGGCATTGAAAATTTTATAAAGTGGTATAAGGATTATTATAAAGTATGAATGAAGTTAACAATCGGACTATATCTGTTATCGGTTTAGGCTATGTTGGTTTGCCTGTGGCTGTTGCATTTGGTGAAACTTCAAAAGTTATTGGTTTTGATATAAATCAAAAAAGAATTGATGAACTCATTAATGGTGTAGATAAAACAGGTGAAGTTGCTTCTGCTGAACTTGATTCAGTTGATGTTATTTTTACATCAGATTTAAATGAGTTGTCGAATGCTGACTTTCATATTGTTGCAGTTCCAACACCTATAAATAGTTCTAAAAAGCCTGATTTAAAACCACTATTATCAGCATCAAAAACAGTAGGTCAAATTCTTAAGAAAGGAGATATCGTGGTTTACGAATCTACGGTTTATCCTGGTGCGACTGAAGATGAATGTGCCTCAGTCCTGGAAAATGAGTCTGGTTTAATCAGTGGCAAAGACTTCTTTTTGGGTTATTCGCCAGAACGTATAAATCCTGGCGATAAGAAACACACCTTTAAAACAATTAAAAAAGTAGTTTCGGCTCAAGATGAGAACACACTACAAATTGTTGCTGATGTTTATTCGTCCGTTGTCGATGCAGGTGTATACAAAGCTGCATCAATAAAAGTAGCTGAAGCGGCTAAAGTAATTGAGAATACACAGCGTGACTTGAATATTGCATTAATGAATGAGCTGGCGGTTTTATTTAAACGAATGGATATTGATACACATGATGTATTAGAAGCTGCTGGCACCAAGTGGAACTTTTTACCATTTGAGCCTGGTTTGGTTGGAGGCCATTGCATTGGTGTTGATCCGTATTATTTGACGTATAAATCAGAGTCATTGGGTTATACGCCACAAGTTATTCTTTCAGGAAGAGAGATAAATGACAGTATGGGTAAATATATTGCAGATTCTCTGATAGATAGCCTAAAAAAAGGCGACAAAGAACT
>CAYTIZ010000345.1:0-2508 GCA_964437885.1 uncultured Enterobacteriaceae bacterium | reverse complement strand
GAAACATTGACAGGAAAGCAAGCCGACGACTGGATGCAAAAAGAACTGGTATATGGTGCCGACGAACTCGATCTGGTTCGCTCTGGACTCGATGACACAATGCGGAATAGTTATCAGCAGTTAAAGAACGTTCTGGATTCTAACGAGAAAGTTGATGATTTCCGTACAGCATCTTATGTAGTCGCGATACAAAAACTGGTGCGCTCCTATATCGATATTGGCGTTTATTAGACGATATGAAAAGTTGAAGGTGAAGAGTGCACTAGCAATTGCTCCTGCATTGCTAGTATTTCCGCCCTCCCTGGCGGTCAAGGCAGTAACATTACACCTATTTGGCGCTTCAGTTTTCACACTAGGTTGGCTTGAATATTTAGAGTTTGGCCTCATTTATAAAACAGTTTCTATAAATTCAAGGCAGAAAAATGCGACCTGATAAATTAACAACAAAACTACAACTAGCACTAGCTGATGCACAAAGTCTGGCTGTGGGTCGCGATCATCAATATATCGAACCTGCCCATCTGGCACAGGCATTACTGAATCAAGATGGTGGAACACTTTCTCATATACTGTCCAGTTCAGGTATTAATCTGAATAAATTAGGCTCGGAAATAGTAAAACTTCTGGATTCATTGCCTACTGTCAGCGGTGCTGGTGGCGATGTTCATATCAGTCGTGATCTGGATCGCGTATTAAACCTTATGGATAAAATTGCCCAGGATCGCAATGATGATTTTATTGCCAGTGAACTTTTTGCCCTGGCTGCATTGGAAGACAAAGGAAAATTAGGTACTTTATTAAAACAAAATGGTGCTGATAAGAATAAGCTTGATACCGCAATCGATGCCTTACGCGGTGGTGAAAAAGTCAGCGATGCAAACGCTGAAGAAAATCGACAAGCATTGGAAAAATATACCAGTGACCTTACTGCCATGGCTGAAAGTGGCAAACTGGATCCTGTCATTGGTCGTGATGAAGAGATCCGACGTACCATTCAGGTATTACAACGACGTACTAAAAATAACCCTATTTTAATTGGTGAGCCCGGTGTGGGTAAAACGGCAATCGTCGAAGGCTTAGCACAACGTATAGTCAACGGTGAAGTTCCTGAACTATTAAAACGTAAAAAATTGTTAGTACTTGATATGGCTGCATTAATTGCTGGTGCCAAATTTCGTGGTGAATTTGAAGAACGTTTAAAAGCAGTCTTGAATGATCTTGCAAAACAGGAAGGTCAGATAATCCTGTTTATCGATGAGGTACATACGGTGGTTGGTGCTGGTAAAGCTGAAGGTGCTATGGATGCAGGGAATATGCTTAAGCCTGCTTTAGCACGTGGTGAACTTCATTGTATTGGTGCTACCACGCTTGATGAATTCCGTGAAAATATAGAGAAAGATGCTGCTTTGGAACGCCGATTCCAAAAAGTACTTGTTAATGAACCCAATGTTGATGACACCATAGCCATACTGCGAGGGCTAAAGGAACGTTACGAAGTTCACCATAATGTACAGATAACTGATCCTGCTATTGTTGCAGCGGCGACATTGTCTAATCGTTATATCACCGACAGACAATTACCTGATAAGGCGATTGACCTGATTGATGAGTCGGCAAGTCGTATCAGTATAGAAATAAATTCAAAACCGGAAGCTATGGATCGGCTTGAACGTAGATTAATCCAGATGAAGATCGAACGTGAGGCATTAAAAAAAGAAACAGATACTGCTTCAGAAAAACGACTGAAATTACTTGATACAGATATTGAAGAGACTGAACGAGAATTTACTGATCTGGAAGAAATATGGATCTCTGAAAAAGCAGCCTTACAGGGAACCCACAATATTAAAGAAAAACTTGAACAAGCTAGAATCAATTTTGAAGCGGCTAAACGTGCAAGTGACTTGAACCAGATGTCAGAACTCCAGTATGGCGTCATCCCGGAACTTGAAAAACAACTGGATATGGCAAGCCAGGCTGACATGCAAGATATGAAGTTACTTCGTAATAAAGTGACCGAAAATGAAATTGCAGAAGTTGTTGCTAATTGGACAGGCATCCCGGTTAATAGAATGCTACAAGGCGAACGTGAAAAGTTACTGGCGATGGAAGACGAGTTACATCAGCGTGTCGTTGGACAAGAACAAGCTATTGCTGCCGTTTCTAATGCTATTCGCCGCTCACGTGCCGGACTTTCTGATCCGGACAAACCCAATGGTAGTTTTCTTTTTCTGGGACCAACCGGCGTGGGTAAAACAGAACTATGCAAAAGCCTGACTGAATTTTTATTTGATAGTGAAGATGCCATGATCCGGATTGATATGTCCGAGTATATGGAAAAACATGCTGTTGCACGTTTAATTGGTGCGCCACCAGGTTATGTTGGTTATGAACAGGGTGGAATGTTAACCGAAGCCGTTAGACGGCGCCCTTATAGCCTGATCTTACTGGATGAGATAGAAAAAGCTCATGCCGATATATTTAATATATTACTGCAAGTACTTGATG
>CAYTIZ010000344.1:0-2520 GCA_964437885.1 uncultured Enterobacteriaceae bacterium | reverse complement strand
TTTCGACTTCAACAAAGCATTAGCTGAACTTCAAGCTGGTAAAGGCCTTACTGGCGAAGACGGTGTTCTAACACCATTAATCAAACAACTCACCGAAGCGGCTCTTAAAGCTGAATTAGAGCAGCATTTAGAATCTGAGACCCAAGTTAACCGTAAAAATGGTTCAACCAAAAAAACAGTTAAGTCATCCATAGGTCAATTCGAACTTGAAACGCCCAGAGACCGTTCAGGTTCGTTTGAACCTCAGCTTGTTAAAAAGAACCAAACCAAGTTAACGCCTGAAATTGATGAGAAAATTCTATCTATGTTTGCTTTAGGTATGAGCTACCGAGATATTCGAGGCCACATACAGGATATGTATGGCGTTGAGGTATCAGAGGCCACCATCACTGCCGTAACAGACCAACTGATACCAGAGCTTAAAGCATGGCAAGCGCGCAGCTTAGACACGCTTTACCCGTTTATCTGGCTTGATGCCATTCATTATAAGATTAAAGAAAATGGGCGCTACGTGAGTAAGGCTATTTATACCGTACTAGGTGTCAATATCGAGGGCCGCAAAGAGTTACTTGGTTTATATATCTCTGAAAGTGAAGGGGCTAACTATTGGCTATCAGTATTAACAGATTTACATAATCGTGGTGTATCCGATATTTTAATTGCCTGTGTTGATGGACTAAAAGGTTTCCCTGAAGCAATAGCAACAATCTATCCTGACGCCGAAGTGCAGGAGTGCGTTATTCATCAAATTCGTAATTCGATGAAGTATGTTGCTTCAAAGCACCAAAAAGAGTTTATGGCTGACTTGAAACCCGTTTATAAGGCAGCCACTAAAGATGCAGCAGAAGCCGCTCTCGCCGAATTAGATGCCAAATGGGGCAAGTTATACCCTATCGTTATCGAGTCTTGGCGTCGTAAATGGGGCAATCTGTCGGTTTACTTCAAGTATCCAGATTACGTGCGTAAAGCTATTTATACCACAAATGCAATTGAAGCTGTACATCGTCAGTTTAGACGACTCACCAAGACTAAGGGAGCATTCCCTAATGAAAACAGCTTGATGAAATTATTGTATGCAGGCATATTGAATGCCTCGAAGAAATGGACAATGCCAATCCATAATTGGAATCTGACATTGTCGCAATTGGCCATCCACTTCGAAGGTAGGTTAGATGGTGTGCTAGATATTTAGCAACTTAGGCTGACACAGAATTCTGAACGCCCTCTGGATTTACTTTGAGTATTTGTAAATTGTTTCTGTCCAAAAGTGAGTTAGAGTGACGTCCGTTTTCATGATTCAGCGATTTATTTGTTTGTTAGCGTGATCGTCTGCTAGTGGCACTTTGGCGAAGTCCGCCTAGAGCGAGGAACGGTCATTCAGGAGATTTGCCGTCAGCTAAGTAAGACTAAGAGGATACTTTTCCCTTTTTCTACCTGACGAAATAGCACTTACTAATCATAATATGTATAGCTAGTAATAACTCATGTTTTTTGCTATTAATGTATGTTCACAAAATAAGGACGTTTCGCGCTAAAATAGGGTTATATGGTTTGGCATGGAAAGGGAGAATTTAATGGCTAGACATCGTGTTGGTAATTCATATTTATCAGATGAAGAGCTCTCTGAGCATCAATCAGAAAATTGGAAAATATGGATATTTATCATAGCTGCATTGTTTACTGGGTTAGTTGTAGCAAATATTACAGATGGACAAATTGACCTCAAATTAATGAGATTTTCCATAATTATCGGCTCGGCTATATTAGTAGGTGTCATAGCTGCAAAATTAAGTGAAGTTATTCGCTGGGCAGTATATTTATCTATTGTGCTTGGAATAACCTATTTTGTAGGCTCACTCATTTGGTCGTCGCTGTGATACATATAACAATCATTGAAGTCGCACGCCCCACAAAGCGTGTCACCAATGTCCGCTCATGGCAAAAGCAGGCTTTGATTACTCTGTTTTATCCTTAAACTCACACAAATCTTCAATAATGCATGAACCACATTTTGGTTTACGTGCCACGCAAGTATAACGCCCATGTAAAATGAGCCAGTGATGTACATCGACTTTAAATTCTTTGGGGATTACTTTTTCAAGTTTTTGCTCAACCGTAACCACGTCTTACCCCATGGCAAGCTTGGTACGGTTAGATACACGGAAAATATGCGTGTCGACATCGATTGTGGGTCAGCCAAAATATAATGAACGTAGAACGAAAATACTTTCTTTTGCAAGACTGCTTTGAGTGATGAAGAGACGGTCACGATAACTTTATGTAATTAGTTTTATTCTGCAAAGCCGGCCATCGGCTAACTCGTATTTGCCCCAAAGCGAGTTTAGGCGAATGCCTCAAAAGAGCGATCTACGGTCGGTCACTATAATTCTAAGTTTTATTTATATTTATTCAAAGCAGACATTCAGCTACTCAATTCTACCCCAAAATTTTTAACATAAGTACTCTAAGGTCTTATTTAAACTGGAGTGTTGTGGTATAAAAGTTTTAGCGAGATAGTAG
>CAYTIZ010000343.1:0-2549 GCA_964437885.1 uncultured Enterobacteriaceae bacterium | reverse complement strand
CATCTGAAAGGAATTGCCTTAATTCATCAAATTTCATTCATTTATTTTATGCTAATTCTGCATAAACAGCACAGTAATTCCTTGTTTTCTAGGAATATTTAGATACCCAAGTTACCTCAAAATGCAGATTCAGAGCTCAGGCAAAAAGTCAGAGCAAGACGCAGCGCGCAGGAAATGGCATTCCCTTTTCAAGCGTTGTAACGCCGCACTGGCTTTTTGCCTGAGTTCCCTACGGGCGGGTTTCAAATCCCCAACTACTACGTTATTTATTGTTGTCATAGAATGACTATGCCAGAAAATAAATGCCTTGTATTTGGGGATTTGCAATCTCGCTGAACCCTGTATTTTGAGGTAACTTGGGTATGACCATACAGGTACACAGACTAATGATATAATCTGCTAACCAGAATAATGACCTAATATAAATATTGATATATATACCCGTGAGTGAAGAAATCCTGATTAATGTTACCCCGCAAGAAACACGCGTTGCTGTTGTTGAAAATGGCATCTTGCAGGAAGTTCATATCGAACGTATACAAAAACGCGGACTAGTTGGTAATATTTTCAAAGGACGAGTTTCGCGCGTTTTGCCAGGAATGCAAGCTGCTTTCATTGATATAGGACTCGAACGAACCGGCTTTCTGCACAGTTCGGATATTGTTGCTAACAACATTGAAAATGATGCTGAACTGAATGGGTCAGAACAAATTCAACCGATAGAATCCATCATCAATGAAGGTAGCGAAATACTTGTTCAGGTTGTTAAAGATCCAATCGGTAGCAAGGGCGCAAGATTAACAACACGACTTTCAGTTCCATCACGTTACGTCGTATTTGTCCCCGATTATTCTTCAATAGGGATCTCTCAACGAATTGAAGATGAGCAGGAAAAAGAAAGACTTCGAAATATTATTTTAAATTACATATCTGGCATTGAAAAACAGGCTGTCGTAAACGGAGATAATGTTATTTCACATAGTGCTGTCACTGAAGCCGAAATATTAAAAAAAGGTGGTTTCATTGTTAGAACAGCAGCTGAACATATCTCCGATGAAGATATTTTTAAAGATATTGAATTCCTCAAAAAAATATGGGATTCAATTATGGTGCGAGCAAAAAATACGTTCGCTCCTGGAAATATTTATGAAGACCTGCCTTTAGTCATGCGTACCATGCGTGACTTAGTACATTTTGAAATAGGAAAAGTACGTATTGATTCCAAAGAAACTTATCAACGAGTAATGGAATTTTCCAAACACTTTATCCCCGAACTTTTGGCAAGAATTGAATACTATACCGGTAGCCACCCTATTCTGGATATGTACTCAGTAGAAGATGAAATACAACGTTCACTGAACAGAAAGGTAGCATTAAAGTCAGGAGGTCATTTAATTATTGATCAGACTGAGGCGATGACAACAATTGATGTCAATACAGGTGCCTTTGTTGGTCATCGTAATCAAGAAGAAACCATTTATAAAACAAATCTTGAGGCAGCGCATACAATTGCCCGGCAACTTCGTCTACGTAACCTGGGCGGAATTATAATTATAGATTTTATTGACATGAAGGATGCCGAGCATGGCAGACAAGTATTACGCTCACTCGAAAAAAATGTTAGTCGCGACCACTCCAAAACCATAATAAGTGAACTGACATCGTTAGGACTCGTACAATTAACTCGAAAAAGAACTCGAGAAAGTCTGGAACATATCCTTTGTGAAACTTGTCCCACTTGTAATGGCAGAGCATCAATCAAAACATCTGAAACTATCTGTTATGAAATTTTTCGGGAAATATTACGAGAAGTTAGACAGTTTGATGCTAATAAACTTTTGGTCGTTGCCTCACAACACGTCGTAGATATGCTGTTAGACGACGAGTCAACCAGTGTTGCGGAACTGGAAGCTTTTATTGGCAGGCCTATAACGTTTCAGGTAGAAACATTATACACACAGGAACAATACGACATCGTTCTTCTTTAATTTTTCTCCATGATAAAAAGAATTTTTACAGGTTTATATCATTTTATATGGTATGCATTTGCATTCATTGTGCTAAATGCAGCTGTAATAGTGACTGTTGTGCGTTTGGCATTACCCGAGATTGGTGGTTACAAGGATGAAATACAATCCTGGGTTAGTGAGTACATGGACTACCCTGTTGTTATTGATGAGATAAGTGCGGAATGGCAAGGCTGGGCGCCTCATTTATACCTTAAAAATATCGATCTCTATACGGTCGACAATTCCAGTCTGATTACTAAATTTGATTCTGCACATCTAAGTATCGATCTCTTTGCCAGTCTCAATCAACGTGAGCTTATTCCAAGCCAATTATCAATCAGCGGACTTGATCTCGAATTAACCAGGAATATTGATGGCTCGATTGCCATTAGCAATGATAATAACGACAGTCTGAATACCAGTTCAGATAATAATGCTGCCTTATCTGAGTGGCTATTAAAACAAAAACATATCATGATTGAAAATGCCAATTTAATCTGGCACGACAAAAAGGCATCTAAAGAAAAACAGCAGTTCTCC
>CAYTIZ010000342.1:0-2549 GCA_964437885.1 uncultured Enterobacteriaceae bacterium | reverse complement strand
ATTTTCGACTAACACTTTTATCGATTCACGATTGTGAGCTACATCAAGGATCTTTGCGACCTCACCAGGAATAATTTGCATTCGTCCATTAAGACGAAAACTGTTTAAACCCTGTTTAATATCTTCCATACTAACTGGATATTCATACTGTATTTTGTTCAACACCATTAATACGCCAGCTGCATTTTGTAATTGAAAATCACAATATTGCATTGGTCTTGGTAACTCTTTCATAGAAGATTCGTTCGAATTCCATGACCATGTGTCATTATTAAAAGAATAATAATAATCACGTCCTGATACCAACAAAGGTGTGCCTAATGCTTCAGCACAGTCAAGCAAACTCTGAGGTGGATTTGGATCGGAACAAATAGCCAATGCCTTGTTCCTGAAAATACCCGCTTTTTCCCGAGCAATACTTTCACGATTGTCTCCAAGCCATTGTTGATGGTCAATATCAATGCTAGTGATTAATGCAACATCAGCATCAAGCACATTGACTGCATCCAACCTGCCACCCAGACCAACTTCAAGAATAGCCAATTCAACATTGTGTTGACGAAAAAGATCCAGTGCAGCAAGAGTTCCGAACTCAAAATAAGTTAATGAAATATCACCTCGCGCTCTATCAATCCGATCAAACGATTCGCATAATTCAGTGTCTGTCACTTCTTGCCCTTTTATACAAATTCGTTCGTTGTATTTAAGCAAATGTGGAGAGGTATATCGACCAACTTTATAGTTAGCATTACGAAGTATTTGATCAAGCATAGTGACACTTGAGCCTTTACCATTTGTTCCGGCAACACTAATCACATTATATGATGGCTTGAGTAAGCCCATATTATTTGCAACTCGGCGACAACGTTCCAGACCTAACTCCATGGCAGTGAAATGTAGACTTTCTTGCCATACCAACCACTTGTCCAGGCTGTTAAACCGTAACTGGCCTGACTCTATTCCTGACTTTGATATTGATTTAACCTTGTTAGGCATAGTTTTGTTTAGAATTAAATCAAGCTGTTAAGCTCTTATCTGTCAGCAGTGATAAAATGTTACTTATTCTATCGCGTAATTCTCTACGATCCACAATCATATCGATATCACCATGTTCAAGTAGAAATTCGCTGCGCTGGAAGCCTTCGGGCAATGTCTCTCTTACTGTTTGTTCTATAACTCGTGGCCCGGCAAAACCAATCAATGCATTAGGTTCTGCAATATTAATATCACCCAAACTTGCCAAACTTGCCGAGACCCCGCCCATCGTTGGATCAGTTAAAACAGAGATATAAGCTAAATTATTTTTTCGTAACACGCTCAGTGCTGCTGCTGTCTTTGACATTTGCATTAATGAGAACAAGGCTTCCTGCATTCTTGCTCCACCACTGCTTGAAAAACAAACTAACGCAGCATTTTGTTGAATCGCAACGTCAACAGCACGAAAAAATTTTTCCCCAACAACCGAACCCATCGAGCCTCCCATAAAATCAAACTCGAAAGCACAGACCACAATAGACAGTCCTTTTAATTTGCCAGACATCACAATCAGGGCATCATTTTCACCCGTCTTTTTTTGCGATTGATTCAACCTGTCCTTATATTTTTTACTATCCCGAAATTTCAGAATATCGACAGGTTTAACATCCGTAGCAATTTCTTCTCTATTTTCTTCATCCAGAAAACTCTCAATACGAATGCGGGCACGAATACGCATATGATGATTACATTTGGGACACACTTCCAGATTTCTGTCCAGTTCTGCGCGATAAAGAACAGCATTACAAGCGCTACATTTTGTCCAGACACCTTCTGGAACCGTACGGCGATTACTACCGTTAGTTTTAATTCGTGATGGTAATATTTTTTCAAACCAACTCATTTTAAATACTATCCAGTGCGGTACGTAAGGAACTAATAAACGATGATATTTCTTTTTTCATTTTCTCACTATTTTCAGCATGTTCAGCAATTCGCTCAACTAAAGCACTACCAACAACAACGGCATCACTAATTCTTCCAACGGCTTCAGCAATCTGGGCGTCTCTAATTCCAAAACCGACACCTATTGGTAATTTGGTCTTACTACGAATCTGGCTCAGTTTTTCACCTACAGCCTCAACATCAAGCTGATTGCTACCAGTCACGCCTTTCAAGGAAACATAATACAGGAAGCCAGAAGCAACTTCACAAATCTTGTCCAAACGCCCATCATCCGTTGTCGGTGATATGAGATAGATTTGATCTATCTCATGTGGTTTCAGTGCTGTTATTAACTCTTCAGACTCTTCTGGTGGTAAATCAACAATAATCAATCCATCAACACCCGCCTTTGCTGCTTTTTCCGCAAATTGCTTGTACCCCATAACTTCAACGGGGTTCAAGTAGCCCATTAAAATGACTGGCGTTGTGTTGTCTTTTGCTCTGAATTCCCCAACAATATTAAACACATCATCGGTATTCGTACCTTTTGCCAAAGCCCGCTCACTGGCACGTTGAATTACCGGGCCATCAGCCATTGGATCAGAAAATGGGACACCTAACTCAATAAT
>CAYTIZ010000341.1:0-2558 GCA_964437885.1 uncultured Enterobacteriaceae bacterium | reverse complement strand
TAGAGATTGTTGAGCGTGCCTTATCACTGTTTGGTGCACCAGTCTATGTTCGCCATGAAGTTGTACATAATAAATACGTTGTGCATTCTTTGAGAGAGAAAGGTGCGGTATTTGTCGAAGAACTGGATGAAGTCCCCGATGATTCAACGGTTATTTTTAGTGCGCATGGCGTATCAAAAGCAGTACGAGAAGAAGCTGCTCGTCGAACTCTTAGAGTGTTTGATGCAATTTGTCCGCTTGTAACTAAAGTACATATGGAAGTGGGGAAATATCAGGAAGAAGAAAGAGAATGTATTTTAATCGGGCATGAAGGCCACCCGGAAGTAGAAGGAACCATAGGCCAATACCGATCACCAAAAAATGGTAAAGGTGGAATGTATTTAGTTGAGTCAGTTGAAAATGTGATGAAGCTAAAAGTAAAAAATCCAGAGACTCTGGCTTTTGTTACTCAAACAACCTTATCTATGGATGATACTGCTGAAGTGATTGATGCGTTAAGGGAGCGTTTTCCAAAGATTGATGGGCCAAAGAAAGAAGATATTTGTTATGCCACTCAAAATAGACAGGACGCAGTTAAAAATCTCGTATCAAAATGTGATTTGATTCTGGTTGTTGGCTCTCCAAACAGCTCTAATTCAACTCGATTAATGGAGTTGTCACAAAAAGTAGGTGTGCCAGCCTATTTGATTGATGATGCTTCAGAAATTAAAAGAAAATGGTTAGATGGTGTAGAAAATATAGGTTTAACTGCTGGCGCATCAGCACCAGAAATACTGGTAGAAGAAGTAATAAAACAGTTAAAAGAGTGGGGCGCTGATATGGTAGAAGAAAACGCAGGCATTATCGAGCGTGTTGTGTTCTCATTGCCTAAGGAACTACTTGAAGAAAAAGAGACAGCTTAAGAGTCCCCGTCAGTGTAGCCGGCCGCTTCCAGAGCACTTAAAAATTTTGATCGACTGTATCCGGTTATAAGTTCATCACCAATAACGGTTGTTGGTACTTTTAGAGTTCCTGTTAATTCAGTTAATTCATTTTGTAGTTCAATGCTGTCATTAACATTTTTTTCAGTAAAAGAAATTTTTCTTGTTCCAAGGAATTCTCTGATTTCATCACAAGCTTCACAATCGGGAATCATATAGAGGGTTGCTTTAATATTAATGTTGCTATTATTTTTATCTGAGCTTGCTCCAGTAGCTATCTTTTTTTCACCAACCATCGTTGAATCAGGCGGGCACACTTTTTGAAAGCTGCGGTTGCCTTGTTCGTCTTCACATTCAGCAATATTTACAGCAGCTTGGACATTCATCAAAGAAAATAGTGTAAGAGATAGTATGCTTGCTCGATATAGTCTGGAAACCATAATTTAATCCTCGCGACGTTGATTCCTTAATACTGAATTAAATGTCATAAAACATGTCTAATCAAATGATTACAAATTTTTTTTAGAGACGTATACTTAATTATACACATATATTTTTAAAAGGTTCATTGTCATGAAGAAAACCTTGTTTTTGTCACATATCTGTTTGATATTTACTGGTATTTTTTTCAGCTTCGGTATTAATGCTGAAATGTATAAATGGGTTGATGAGGATGGTAATACACATTATTCGCAGTCACCACCTGTTAATAATGCGACCGTTGAGACAATTAAGCCGCCGGGTAGAGTGGATACAGAAGGCGCAATAAAGACACTTGATAAGCAAAAACAGACGGCTGATGAATTGCGTGAAGGCAGAATCACAGCAAAAGAAGATAAGCAAAAAGCTGAAGAAGAGGCGCTTGAGAAACGGAAAAAATGTGATCAGGCTAAAAAACGCCTTGCAAGCTACCAACGACCGCGCGTGCAAATTAAGAATAAAGATGGTTCTCGAAGCTTTGTGCCCGAAGAAGAAAGACAGGCTCAGATTAAAAAATCACAAGCTTATGTGGATGAGGCTTGTAACTAATCTATTAAACTGTCAGGAATTGTTTTTGGCAACAGGAACCCAGTCATATGCCTTGGCCAGAACTTCAAGTATTAAATCAGCTCTTGGATCCTCTTGAAATTCTTTCCAGATGTTAACGAGTGCATCTCGACCCTGCACATTGTTCATAAATGCAAGGCCTGTTATTGCACTTTGAACGACATAAATATTATCACTACTACCCATTTCTTTTAAATAAGGTACGTCCACTGGGTCGCCGATTAGACCGAGAGCAACAACAACTTGTGCTCTGTGGAATTCATGTTCGTCATACTTATGGGAACGAATGTATTCTTTGTATTCATGAGCATCATTAATTTGTATGCGGCTCATTGTGCTTGCCAATGCAATTCGCGTCGGAGCTTTTGCAATTAAATCCCATGACAAGTCAGGATATTTGTCCTTTTTCATGCTCCACATATCGAAGAGTAAGTTATGTACGTGGCGATGAATACGCATAGAGTATAGTGCGTGCACGGTATTGGTTAATGCTCCAATATTACGATCCGTCAGTGCCTGTCGTACTTCTATAAATGAGGCAGTACCTGAAGCAATCTTGGTATGTAAAGCATCAAAGTATTTTTCTTGTTT
>CAYTIZ010000340.1:0-2562 GCA_964437885.1 uncultured Enterobacteriaceae bacterium | reverse complement strand
TCGCTCTGATCTCAATGAAAAATTTCAAATCGCGTTTGTAACTTCGTATACGTTCCTCAGAAAACTGGCTATCCTCAAAAAAACTATGAGACGATAAAGCAATTTTTAAACAAAGACCAAATTCAGTCAGTGCTTTATAAAAATCATCTCGGATTTTTTGTTTTTTATCGTAGTTGTTTCCATCTCCGTCCTCGGCATACTCCGGAATTAAAACTCGGCGGAATTGTTCGCGATCACTGATGTCTTTAACACTAGAAAAAATAGCCCATAAGCTGTCGTGCAACATGGGTAATTTTTTATACTCATTACTGACTTGTTCATACAAACCTTCAATATCATCGATGTCATAGCCACCTTGAGTACGGCTGGCAAGATCCTGATATTTTTTAATGGAGGTATCCAGTTCTTCAAGAATGCCGCGATAATCGATTAATAAACCGTAGTCTTTCTCTTCATGTAAACGGTTCACCCGAGCAATAGCCTGAATGAGATTATGTTCTTTTAAGGGTTTATCAATATAAAGAACAGTATTTCGAGGCTCATCAAAACCAGTTAATAATTTATCGACCACGATTAAAATATCTGGGGCACCATTGTCAGCAAAAGCTTCGAGCATATTTCTTTCGTACTCTTCAGCATCATTCCCTACATTGTCTTTCCACCATTGCTGAACTAACGGCAACTCTTTTTCATCAACATCTTCATGTCCTTCGCGAGTGTCAGGAGCTGAAATAATGACTGCACTACTTACCAATTCGGTTGCATCAAGATATTTTTTATAGCGTATCGCTGCTGTTTTATTTTCTGTTGCTAATTGACCTTTTAAGCCCGTTTTAAGACTTTTGATATTGTCATTAAAGTGTGTCGCAATATCCCAGGCGATCAATTCGATACGATTTTCAGAACTGTAGATGGCATTCTTATTAGAAAATTTCTTCTTTAAATCATTCGCCTGTTTTTCAGAAAGCGAAGCGGTAATCCGGTCAAACCAGTTATCAATCGCTTTGGAATTAACGGACAAGTCAGGTTGACGCTCTTCATACAACAAAGGCGTAACCGTTCCATCTTCTTCAGCACGTTGCATAGTATAGGCATGAAGAATCGGTCCAAATTTATTTGTAGTTTTATCGTCTTTTAATAAAGGCGTGCCGGTAAAGGCAATATAAGCCGCATTCGGTAACGCTTTGCGCATGCGTTCGTGGTTTTCACCGCTTTGACTACGGTGGCCTTCATCAATTAATACAATCAAATTTTCAGAAGGGTTGTAACACTCATTATACTGCGATGCGCTATTAAATTTATTAATAATGCTGAATATGATTCGTTCATCACCATGCCCAATGCGTTTGGCTAAATCTTTACCAGACTTAACCTTGGCTTTATTTACATCTTTCTTACTAGAAATATCTGAACCAAAAACACCCGTTGCGGAGAAAGTATTGGAGAGTTGTTTTTCTAATTGAGTTCGGTCAGTAACGACAATAATGCGGCAATCTTTCAAGGAAGGGTGTAACAATAATGCTTTGCATAGAAAAACCATGCTAAATGATTTGCCGGAACCGGTGGTATGCCAAATGACACCACCTTCACGACCACCGTTAGCTTTACGTTGATTAATGCGCTTAAGTAAGGCTTTTGTGCTGAAAGCCTGAGGGTAACGAGCTGCGATCTTACCAACACGATTATCAAATAAGATATTAAATCGCAAGAAATCTAGAAAACGTTCAGGCGTTAATAAACTGATTAATAAACGATCTTGTTCCGTTGCCAATTGTTTGTCTTGCCAGATTTTTTCAAAATAATGTTTTACTCTGAGTTCTTGGTTATTCAGTAATGTATTAGCTTGTTCTTTAGTGAGTCGCTGGTCTTTTATATATTGGAAATGAGCTTCATCAAAAGCATCTTCACTGTTAGGTTCTTCTTTCCATTGCGACCAGAATTTTTTAATGGTTTTTGTTGTGCCATAACGTCCATCATTACCGCTAATCGAAAATAGTAACTGCGCATAGGCAAACAGGCCTGGTATTTCATCGATTCGTTGATTACGAATGTTCTGACTAATACCTTCGTCTACCATATTAGTGTTAGGGTTCCCTGATTCAACACGCTTGGCTTCGATAACAACTAAAGGCAAACCATTTACATAACAAACAATATCCGGGCGACGTGTACTCGTTCCATCAGTAATTGCGACTTCCATCTCTTCGGTAACCTGAAAATGATTATTGTGTATATTGTTCCAGTCTATTATCGGAATCGTCGGCGAGTGTTTTTTTCCATTAATAAATTCAGTAACGGTAATACCAAGCAGGAGTTTGTTATAGATGCGTTCATTAGCTTTCATCAAACCTTCATTCAAACCCGGCGCAGATAAGTCGCGTACGATAGTATCAATCGCATTAGCAGATAAAGGATACTGCTCTCCTCGGTATTCAAAGCGATGTTGTTTGAGATATTCGATTAATTCATCTTTTAAGATCAATTCACGAGTGCTACCACGTTTATTTAAACATTCCTTTTGAGAAAGATATGTCCACCCTAAAACCATCAGCGTTTTTAAAG
>CAYTIZ010000339.1:0-2601 GCA_964437885.1 uncultured Enterobacteriaceae bacterium | reverse complement strand
TATTACCATGACATCAGATAATGGAAAGGAGTTTGCTGGACATAAAAAGATAGCCAACAACCTTCAATTGCCTGAGTTTGGTCATATAAAGCCCAAGAATGACCAACCACAAAATGACCAGTACCCAGTATGAAATAGGGGTAATTAAATTAAACAATGGTGGTCTCCGGCAAGACCCTTGGCTTAAATTGGCATCGGTGCATACCTAATTATATGCCCAAAATAGTGAATGCGTGAACTTCTGTCATGTCTCACTATAAGCACATCAATAATATACTAATGACAGGTTGCTATTAGCATTCTCCAAACATTCACTGCATGCAAACAACAAGTCGGAAGATGATATTTCAGTATTGAGCTCAATTATAAGGAGATTTTTTTACCAACATCCATCCCATCGTCACGCCAAATAACAGCTTAGATATCAGGGTTACAATAACAGGCATTAATAATGTAAATGATGGATTAAGTATAGGTAAGACAACCAGGAAATTTATCGCCCAAACGATGCCAAGTGTCATGAAGCTACTTAACATGACGCCTGTAGTACCAAATTGAATCATAGCTGGTTTCAGGATGATTGCAGTGAACGAAATGGCTAAAATCAAGGACAATACTAAATGAATAAATATACCAAACATTGGTGCAAAATATGAATCTGCCGTAAAAGGCAAGACAGTAACCGAAATCTGTCGGGATATATCAATAGCGTTGGTTGAGCTGAAGTAACTATAGATAGATATCCAGATTATTTCCGTCATTCCTCCGGCCAAGCCGGCTAAAATTATTTTTTGACAAAAACTACCTGAATCATTATTGCAATATTTATTGTTCATCATATCTCTCTCCTATCAGATAATTACCCTCATCTGGCAATTTTGGATTAGCCGTCATAAATAGTAATTATAACAGCAAGCAGAAGTTACTATTAGATAGTACAAAAATAGTGATTTGTTCAATTGATATATATCAATAATAGTTAGAGTTACTCTAAATTGATGTTATTAATTAATATTGCTTTGAATATATAGTTAAGCTTCCAACAACACAGGAGGTGAATCATAAGTAATTTGAAAAAAGCTATGCATGTTGGCTTATTGATAGCTATTGCAGGTAGCGTCTTTAATCTCAGTGCCCAATCAGAAGAAGTTCCTGCACGTGGATCCATCCCTTTCGCTGATTATGATAAGGATAGCCATGGCTTCATCATCGCGGAAGAATTCAATACAGTACGAGGAGAGCGCATGGCAAAAAAGGCTGCTGTAGGCAAACAGATGCGCGGTGCTGCTGGAGCACCTGCTTTTTCAGAATTTGATACAAATAGTGATGGACAATTATCCAGTGATGAACTGGCTGCTGGACAAAAAGTACAAATGGAAAAGCGCCAAAGCAATAGATTGGCTAAAGCTACAAGAATGGAAAGAAATAGACCTGCTTTCTCTGAATTTGATCTGAATGGAGATGGAAAAATACTTGAAAATGAATTCAATGAAGCACGAAGCAAGAGAATAAGTGAGAGAGCACAACAAGGTTATCAAATGAAGAACCTTGGTAATGCAGTTTCGTTCACTGATATTGACACAAATGTAGATGGGGAAATTAGTGTAGAAGAGTTCACTGTGCATCAATCCCAACATCAGCGGAAAAGAACACAATAGCCTATCCAGCAATAGCGGGTATTGTTAGCGACTGAACTCACTGTGAAAGCGCATACCGCCCCCTATGTACGTTGGAGTGATTGATTAGGTGGCTAAAATACACATGACCGTATATAAAACTATTTTATTAATTCAACGCCATTCCAAAAGGCCACATGCCCTTTAATGTTTTCTGCTTTTGATTCCGGACTAGGATAGTACTAGGCGGCATCCTTGCTTATTTTGCCATTCACTTCGATATCATAATAACTGGCTCGGCCTTTCCAGAAGCAGACCGAATGTGTCTCACTCTTTTTGAAATATTGTTTGCTGATTGATTCGATCGGAAAATAAATATTCCTTTCTACAGTTTCATAGGTCTTGCTTTCTGCCAGAACAACGTCATTCCAGATTGCTTTTGCCATCATTTAGTCTCCGTGCAGCGTTACAATTATCTTTCGACAGTGTGAAGAGGTTCGATGTTCCCATAAATATATTCCCTGCCATGTTCCCAACTGACAACGAGAATTTGTAACAGGAATGGTTAAGCTAACATTAGTTATCAACGTACGTATATGCGCAGGCATATCATCGGCTCCTTCTGTTGTATGGCAAAACATCGGAGCACCATCCGGTGCAATGCACTGCATAAATGTTTCCAGATCGGTACGCACATCAGGATCGGCATTTTCACAGAGCATTAACGAGGCACTGGTATGTTGAATAAACAAATGACACAAGCCTTTATAAACTCCACTATCAGCAACGAATTCTTGTACTTCTCGCGTGATCTCATGTGCCTTGCGCGGAGCCGTATTAAAACTGAAGGTTTGTTGAATCATTGTCATAAGAATTAAGCTATACCCGTGATACTTGAAAATGCGTGTTTTAGACGACGCCAAGGATGGCGGAGGTAGAGCGACGCACGACCCCAAGGATGGGGGAGGTAGAATTGCGTCTGGAA
>CAYTIZ010000338.1:0-2607 GCA_964437885.1 uncultured Enterobacteriaceae bacterium | reverse complement strand
CCGTTTTCACGGGAATGACGCATAGTGTGATTATGAATTAACGATCTTCCCCATTTCTTCAATAAACCTCTCCATATCACTGTCACTAATTTCTCCCATACAAGAAATTCTGAATAGGGATTTTTCAAAACCACCTTGTCCGGCGTAGATGATGAACCCGACTGCTTTGAGTTTGTCGTGTAGTTCCTGATAACTCACGCCTTCTGGTAGATGAAATGCGTTTAATACACATGAGCAATTTTCTTTATCAAAGTAGGGTTTGATATTTAATTTTAGTAAGCCATCACGAACGATATCCATTCGCTTCCAATAGTCTTGTTGGCGTTTTTTCCAGCCACCGTTTTCTTTTAACTCATCTAATGCTTCGGCAAGTGCATAGAAGGTTTGTATTGATTGGGTGAAGGGTGTGCCGTTGTTATCTTGAGCATTTAGATAAGTCACTAGATCAAGATAAAGTGTTCGTGCAGGTGTTACCGACATTTGTTGTATTGCTTCTCTGTTTGCAATGACAAACGATGTCCCAGGTACGGCATGACAGCATTTGTTTGCTGTTGCGGCACAGGCAGCAATATTCCACTCTTCGAATTTTATTTCTTCGGCAGCGAAGCTGCTGACGCCATCGAGTAAGATTGAAATATTTGAATATTTTTTACAAAGTTCTGCGATTGAATCGATATTATTTAAACGACCGGTAGTCGTTTCGTGGTGGACAACGGCTACATGCGACAGTTCCTTGTGGTAGCGGAGCTCACCTTCGAGTTTATTTAGATCGATTTCTTCACCCCATTGCTGATGTAGAACAATATGGTCAATATCATATATTTGTGTAATCTTGCTTAAGCGTTCGCCATAAACACCATTTTCAATAATTAATACTTTGCCATGCGCAGGAATAAGACTGGTCATCATGGCTTCCATTGCTGATGTGCCAGAACCAGTAAAGACTATGCTTGCCCATTTGTCGGCAGGGAGTTGATATACATTTAACAGATCAGTTTTGATCTTGTTTTGTAAATCAATAAATTCCTGTTCGCGATGACAAAGATCAGGTTTTAGTAAAGCTTGTCTTACACGTTCGCTTAAAACAACAGGGCCGGGATTAAGTAATATAGTCATAATTTAAAATTGTTAGTATTAGCCACAGAGCACACGGAGAACACAGAGTAAAAAATATTAAAATATGAATACTGATGTGAATTCAGTAATGATATATAAACGATTACCCTTCCTTTCTCAGTGTCCTCTGTGGCTTATTATTAAAAGCTGCTATTAATGTGTTGCATGAGTCTTGTTAAAACTTCGTTTGGTGTTACGTTCGGTCTGGGTAAGTCTTCAATTGTACCAGAGCGAATTTTTAAATGAGCAAAAACAGGACCGTCATATCCTTTTAATGCGAATAGTTCGTCGATCAATTCGATTTCATTTCCCGTTAAAGAAACACTATATCCACTCGCTTCTGCTATCTTGGCAAAATTAATATTAGCAGCAACTGTGGCTTGACCACCGGTGGAATCGTGTACTTCATTATCTAATAAAATATGTATTAAATTATTACCGGCATAGCTGCCTATGGTTGCGAAGTTACCCATGCGCATGAGTCCTGCGCCATCACCATCTATAATGACAACTTTTAAATCAGGTCTGGCTAGTGCAACACCTAAGCCTAAAGAAGAAGCGCAACCCATCGAACCTACCATATAAAGTTGATTTTCCCGATCATCGACTGAAAATAATTCTCGGCCACTGAAACCTGTGGTTGCAATTAAGACGGTTTGTTTTTCCGGGGAATGTTCAATAATGCGCCGTAATGCATTATTACGATTTGTTATTACCGCATCCGGATTATGTGAAGAACGATACTCTGTTTTGCGTGCTGAAATATCCTTTACAGGATTTTTATTTAAGGCTTGAGGAGCAACGGTTCCCTTTTGCATAATAAAGGCATAAGGACGCTGTTCTTTTTTCATGTATTCATTGGCACGTTTTAATGCCGGTGCAATTTCTTCTTTTGTTTTTGGAAAAATTTCCCAGGGTACGCGCATGAGATCAAATAGTTCTTTGGTTATTTGTCCCATCAATTCATGTTGTGGTTCATCTTTCACACCGGGTTGGCCACGATGTGTGCTTATGATTAAATTTGGAATACGAAAAACATAAGACAATGATGTTATTGGGCTAACAGCATTCCCCAAGCCTGAATTCTGCATCATAACGATGGAAGGTTGTCCGGCAATAGCCGAACCTGCAGCGGTAACCAGGGCATCACCTTCATTAGCTGATGAAACATATTCCAGTGAATCATCATTAATGACGTAATTAATAAAGGGCGTCAGGAAGGAGCAGGGGACACCGGTATAACGACTAAAGCCAAGTTCTCGTGCGGCTTCGACAAATTCTTTTGCTTCTATCAAAGTAAATCCCTATGTAGTTATTTTATGAGAGCCTTGCACGGATAGGAATTTTGTTCTCACCGATTTTTGCTCCTGCACCAACAGTAGGCGCTATAGGCGAAATCGGTATACAGTACATCCTGTACATAAGACGAGGCGAACATGCGCGCAGAAGCGGAATTTATATTTAATAAATGAGCATTCGAGCACATTTCAC
>CAYTIZ010000337.1:335-2620 GCA_964437885.1 uncultured Enterobacteriaceae bacterium | reverse complement strand
AAAATATTTTCTTCTTTTCGCAATTTTCCAAAACTCAATCTATTTGAGTAAATATATTGTAACTCACCTAGGTTCCCTTCTTTGACGTAATCACGCATTCTCATAAATGCAGGATGATATTGCAGCAAATGCCCCACCATCAACACAAGTCCTTTAGACTCTGCCAACTTAACTAACTCAGAGGCTTCTTCATAATCTAATGAAAGTGGTTTTTCAACAAATACATGCTTACCATTCTCAAGCACCTCAAGTGCTAATTTATAATGCGTTTCTGCCGGGGTTGAAATAACAACACCATCGATATCATCTGATTTTAATACCTTCTGGAATTCGCGTGATTCAACCGCATATTTATCAGCCATAGCCTTAATATTATTACTATCCGAATCACAAATACAACCAAGCGAATCTAATTCATAATAATTTCTTACTAAGTTTTTCCCCCAGTAACCGCATCCTACAACTGCTATTTTTGACTTTTTATTCTCAGTCATTATTAATACCTTACAATTTATATTTAATGTTTTATAAATTATTGTTCGTTGAAATCAACTCTTTATATAATCCACAATACTTATCAATTACATTGTCCCAGTCATACTCTAACGCACGTTTTTTAGATTGACTTGAATACTTATCAAACAATATTTTGTCACTCATCAACAAGTGCATCGCCTCAGAAAAGGCATCATCATCTTGTTCAGGCACCACTATTCCATCCAGATCCTTACGCACAATATCTTTACAACCAGGAACATCGGTTACTATGACAGGTAAAGCTGCAGACATCGCGTCTATAATGACAATCCCAAAAGTTTCAATTAATGTAGGAAAAACAAATGCATCTGCAATTTTATAATATGAAACTAAATCATCTGAAGGTAACTTTGGTACTTCTTTAACGTTTTCTTCCCATTCACTTCCAATTTGTTCTTTTAAGATAACCACATCACTCAAATCAGATTCAATAACTAAATTAGTTAATTCAGATACTTTGTTACCAACAATCAATATTTGAAACTTCAGATCAGTCTTTAACTTTAACTTCCTAGCTATATTAATAAGGCTAGCCATATTTTTTTTGGGATGATTTCTGCCCACGCTAATAAAAAGAAATGATTCCTGGTCTAGACCCAGACTCTTTTTTATATTTTCTTTATCCACTGAAATATCAAATCTTTTATTCGATACTCCGTTGGGCACATTTTTGATATTAGATTTATTTACTCCTATAGACTCATATTCCTGCGCAACACTATCGGTAATGGCTATTAACATCGGGCATTTTGGCAAATACAGCCTCATAATTTTATCTATAGCGGGATCAAGTCTATAGCCATAATTAATTTCCGGCATCATTTGGATATCTTCGCCAGCACAACGTATAAGATGCAATATACCTTTGTTTTTTTCTGCAAAATGGGTGACCGCTACCCCCGTTGGGTATCCCATGGTTACATGCCATACATCAAACTTATATTTGTATTGAAGAAATTCAAAGTACTGATCTAATATGAAAAAACCTAACGAGGGAAAACGATTGAATATAGACCATATTTTTGGAGGGAAAGAAACCACCTCATAAGACAAAGGAAGTTTTAATTTTCGCAATTGGCTTACATAAGTCGCAGAACTAATGACGACAGGTTCATGCCCTCTGTCTTTTAACCCACAAGCAATATTATGCAAACCAACTTCCATTCCACCTAAACTCGGCAAGAAAGATGAAATTGGCAGTGCAATTCGCAATGGAGAAATATTCATGCTGTATTTATAATTATTTATTTAGAAGTAGCTTTGAAATTTTTGAACATGCTTTCCCGCTACCATATAAACCATTCCATACATCTTGTTTAAACAAGATATCTATATTGTCCAAATATTCATTTATTTTCTTCAACATTGTCTCTTTATCAGTGGGAGGCACCAAGAGATTGCATCCTCTTTCCATAAGCTCAACCCATTCGGTTTCGTTGCGTAATGTTACACAAGGTGTTTTTAAGAAAAAGGCTTCTTTTTGTATGCCGCCTGAATCAGTAATAATTAAACGGGCATTTTTTTCATATTTTAATAGTTCAAGATAACTAACCGGCGATTTAATTGTTAAATGTTTTTCAATCTTTGACATTAACCCAATATTATCTAATGCGGTTCTCGTTCTCGGGTGCAATGGAATTATCACGAGCATTTTCTTTGACAAATCAATTAGCAACTCGAATATATTGCCTAGTCTTTCCTTATCATCTGTATTTTCAGCTCTGTGCACGGTAGCCAACAGATACGGT
>CAYTIZ010000337.1:0-310 GCA_964437885.1 uncultured Enterobacteriaceae bacterium | reverse complement strand
TCAACAATATCCTTATAATGGAGCACAGAGTCATACATTACATCTCCCACTAAATGGATATCTTTTTCAGCAAAGCCTTCTCTAAGAAGGTTATTAACTGCCGTCTCTGTAGGAACTAATAACATACTCGATAAATGGTCAACAAGAACTCTATTTATTTCCTCTGGCATCGCTTTATTAAATGAACGCAATCCTGCTTCAATATGTGCTATAGGAATATGTAATTTTGATGCTGCTAGTGCTGCTGCAAGAGTAGAGTTTGTATCTCCATAAACAATAACCCAGTCTGGTTTTTCATCTAGAAAAACCT
>CAYTIZ010000336.1:0-2624 GCA_964437885.1 uncultured Enterobacteriaceae bacterium | reverse complement strand
GAGTACCGCAGGTGTGGTGAGTGGTGCGTCAATGGCCGAGGATGCGGGTGTTGCGTTGAAAGAGATTGAGTCAGTCAATACTGAACTATCAAATCTAATTAAAGGGATTTCGGATTCTACCAAGCAGCAATCTAAAGTGGCATTATCGGTATCTGATTCGATGAATGTTATTCAGGAAATTACACTGCAAACATCAGAAGGAACAGAGGAAACTTCTACATCGTTATCAGCGCTTAATGAATTATCCGGTGAGTTGGGTCGATCAGTATCAGGCTTCAAACTGCCGACTTCCGATGAAAACGATAATATTGACACAGTCATTCTAGAGAAGCAGGCGTAAGCCAGGGAGCCTCTGATAAGTCATGAATCGACATCTTGCCATTAACATGTCCTGCTTCTTCGTTGCGGAACTTCGCAATAGCACTGCCCATGGTATATTAATTATGGCGTGCATTCCACGCCTTGAGTCAGAACATGTTAATCACAATCTGTTCGACCCAGACTTAATCAGAGACTCCCTAGCGTATATAGGTAATCGGTAAAATGAATCCGGATAATACAGTCGAATATAATTCACTTAGTTGGGTTAAGGCTCAGCTAGATGATGTTTTGTCTGATGCGCAAACGAGTCTTAATGAATATATTGAGAACCAAACAGCGGGTGAGTTAGAAAATTGTATTGAGCATTTGCAATTAATCTATGGCACCTTGCAGATGGTAGAAGTATATGGTGCATCGATGCTTGCAGAAGAAATGCAGCAGACAACGACAGCATTGCTCGAAGGTAACATTGATCGTGCGGAAGATGTCTATGATGTTTTAATGCGTGCAATGTTGCAATTGCCTGATTACCTAGAAGGCATACAAGCCGGTAAAAAAGATGCACCGATAGCCTTGATGCCATTGATCAATGATTTGCGTGCAGCTCGAAAAGAAGGTTTGCTAACCGAGAGTGTTCTTTTCTCTCCCGATGTGGAAACTGCGACACTAAATTCTGATGCCTATGACGCAGAAGCTATTGAACCTGGCAAGCTACAGGGTGAGGCTAAACGTTTACGCACACATTACCAGCTGGGTCTGCTGGATTTTATACGCAATAATAAAGAACGTGTCGGTTTGCAGCGAATCAAGGCTGTATTACATGCCTTAGAAAAAGTATCCAGCGATGATGAAGTGCGTCGCATGTGGATGGTTGTGGGTGCGCTGGTTGAAGGTCTGATAAAACAAGGTATTGATACTAATCTCAGTATTAAAATGCTTTTAGGTGCGGTTGATAGACAGCTTAAGTTAATCCTCGATAAAGATGAGGATGCCTTTGCAAAAGGTTACTCAAAAGAGATTGTTAAAAACATCCTTTATTATGTCGGCTTATGTACAGTCGATAGTAAAACCATCAAAGAAGCTTATCAGCTTGATGAATTAATCCCTCAGAAATCAGATGATACGGCAGCAATAGGCGGCTTAAATGCCGATCTGTTTGACACAGTATCTCGAGGAATAACAGAAGATCTCGTGCATGTTAAAGAAGTTCTCGAACTGATTATGCACAGTAATGAAAAAGAGGTTGAACGACTTGCCCCTGTTGTGGAACAGTTGACAAAAGTTGCAGATACATACGGTATGTTGGGTATGGGTGTGGCTCGCCAGCTCCTTATGGATCAACGTAACAGTCTTGATAGTATCGTTAAAGGTGATGCTGAGCTAACAGATCAAGCTATTTTAGATGTTGCTTCAGGATTGTTAAACGCTGAAGCAGAGCTTAAAGAGTTTATAGATTCACGTTCCGGTTTCGTTGATATGAACCGCAGTAGTGAAGCGAAGTCAGTGGTTCCAGCCGCAGAGTATCGTGAAGTTGTCCATGCCGTTGTTGCTGAAGCGTTGAAAAACTTCAGTGAATCGAAAGAAGCTATTTTGTCTTATGTTTCAGGCATAGGTGATAAGGGACAACTGGATATAATTTTAACAAGGCTTGAAGAGGTGCGCGGTGTTTCTATGATGCTGCCACTGGGACGCGTCGAATTATTAATCGAAAGATTACAATCTTATATTCGGATTGCACTATTAAATAATAATCATCAGCCAGATGGAAATGAGCAAGATATTGTTGCTGATGTTGTGACTTCAATTGAATATTTCTTTGAAGCTTTATCTGAAGGTCGACCTGGTGTTGAGCAAGGCTTGAATACGGGTGAGGCTGCGGCAGTAAAACTAGAGGCCGTTTATAATGCATTCAGCGACATTGTGCCAGATGTGGACGCTTTCGAAACAGACTATTCTGCAGTAGAAGAAACAGAGTTAAAGAAAAATGATGAAAGAAAGCCGGTGGAACCTACACCACTTGCTGAAGAAAAGGATGCTTCACAATATGCAATTTTAGCGGATGACGCAGATGAGGAAATAGTAGAGATTTTCATCGAAGAAGCAGTGGAAGTACTCGGTGAATTACATGAACACTTGCCGCGATGGCGGGAAAATAACAATGATGAAGAAGCATTAGCTGTCATCCGACGAAGCTTTCATACATTAAAAGGCAGCGGTCGATTGTTGGGCGCTGAGATGATTGGCGAGTTCTCCTGGAAGTTTGAGAATATGCTCAACCGGGTGATTGATAATAAGATTACTGC
>CAYTIZ010000335.1:0-2635 GCA_964437885.1 uncultured Enterobacteriaceae bacterium | reverse complement strand
TTGGTCCTGATATTTTAGTTAAAGAACCCATGCAACTAGATTTAGGTGAACGTAGTTTAACTCTGATTCCGTACGCTATATCTCACAGCCATAATGATTTAATCGTCATTGATAATAAAACTAAAACTCTTTGGTCTGGCGACTTAATCTTTCGACAACGCATACCTTCATTGACCGGCAGCCTTAGAGGCTGGGTAAAGATAATGGATGATTTACTAGAACTGGATGTAAAGAAAGTGGTTCCAGGACATGGCTCTATAGCAACATCAGTGAAGCAAGCTATGGA
The DNA here is from genome assembly GCA_964437885.1 of uncultured Enterobacteriaceae bacterium. Lineage (GTDB taxonomy): Bacteria > Pseudomonadota > Gammaproteobacteria > Eutrophobiales > Eutrophobiaceae > UBA7359. Next base: position 2,349 of record CAYTIZ010000335.1, on the reverse strand, counting down.
ACAACAGCAAAACTATTTACAACGCCTACTTGATGATACGCGTCATGCTATAGCAGAAGGACAATTTATAAACGATGCAATGGAAACAATTGATAAAGATAATAAATCGAACTTGTTGTTACATGAGTACCAACATGCCAGTAATGTCTCAAAAGCATTTACAGAACTGGAATGGGAATGAAATGTCGCCATGGATGGTGGAAATGCAGTTTTCGCCTATAGTGCCTACTGCTGGTGCAGGAGCAAAAAACTGTTCTATAATCGATTTATCTGAAACTAATACCAAAATATAAACACTATGCCTAACTACGACTATTTCTGTGAAGCCAATGACAAAACTGTCGAAGTTCATCACGGCATAAATACCAAATTAAAAAACTGGGGTGAAGTCTGTTTTGCTACACAAACTCCTCTTGGCGACACCGATATGTTAGCTCCTGTCAGGCTTGTAATCAGACCCATTGCCATCAGTGTTCCTACTGGTAATTCAACACTTAAAGAGCATGGTTTTACTAAATTGGTTAAACGTGATGATGGCGTATATGAAAATATGACTGCCACAGGCAGTGAAAAACGGTATATGGTAGCGGGCGATAAATCATCCATGCCGCATTTACATAAAAAAATACCAAGTTAATTCATATTATTAGTGATGTGAAGAATGTCACATAGTCTGTTTATACATTGATATTATTTCACTCTATACTCAAAAATTATTTAAACGAAACCATAAGATAGTAATATGAACAAATACACCGTATTTATTTTAAGTTTATTATTCTGCCTTCTTTCCTCTGCTGCATTCGCTGAAGGTGGTAATTATGACAAACGTACCGTATTAGATGAGGCCTCTGATTTTTTTGGCTCAGGTACAAAAGGCCTTGCTGAAGTCATGGAGAAAGTGTTCAAGGATCATGGCCAACCCAATGCAGTTATTAAAGGTGAAGAGATAAGTGGAGCATTAGGTATTGGTGCACGATATGGCAATGGAACACTAACAAGCAAGTCGGGAAAAAATACGACTGTTCATTGGACAGGACCTTCCATTGGTTTTGACGCAGGTGGAAATGCTTCAAAGGTTTATGTCTTGGTATATCACTTACCCAATGCAGATGCTTTGTTTCAACGTTTTCCGGCAATTGACGGTAGTCTTTACTTCATTGGAGGAATTAGCGCCAACTATCACCAATCAGATAACATTATTCTTGCGCCTTTGAGATTAGGTGCCGGTTTAAGAGCTGGTGTTAATGTTGGTTACATGAAATATACACGTAAAAAAACCTGGAATCCCTTCTAATAAATTATCATTAAGCATTCGATGTAACCTATTGATTTTATAGTTAACTATAAGTTTATCTTAATATAGCTTTAATTTGTTAATACGAATCGTTATCATTAGTATTAATTTATAACGATTTTGGAGATATTATGCACTTAGCTAATCCCTTTATTTTATTCTGTATTTTCACGTTTTCAGGATTTAGCCATGTCAGCTATGCCAGTGGCACAATGAGTTATGATGAAGTTAAAAACGTCACTCGTGTAGATGTTACAAATGAAGAACAACGTCAACGTCTATCAATAGCAGCAGGGTTATTAGCAGATTACGAAATAGCCGCCAAAAAATTAGTAGCTAGTTTGGAAAATAACTCTATTAAGTCTAGTGATATAAATAAATATGCAAAAGAATTATTATCTTTATCCGAAGATGTTTTTGAAAGTGCGCGATTTCGCTTGCCGCAATGTGATGAATATCTGGCTAAAACCCTGGTTCTTAAAAAGAATTTACAAAAAATATCTCATGAAAAATTGGAAAAAGATTATCACCATGATGGCGTCTTACCAAAAGCACCGGGTGAGTGTTATCACACTAAAGATTTATTTGTTCACCCTGCAACTGTAATCGTGTTGACTCGAGATGATCCTACTTTAACTCAAGAAACAAAAACTTCCATCAATGCAGAAATAACTGAAGTACTGGCGCATACAGAACTAGTGAGACAATTAGTTATTTATTAAAAATATATATTTTATCACTGCTGTCCCGTTAACTATGAAATGACCTATCATGCTTAAAGCAAAGACTGATACTCATCGATCTAAGCGCTTGTTTATTCGACAGGTCATTGGGCAATGCACAGATTAGTAAACCAAGAGTTTTCGACTTGCCATTTCATGTCCCTACACCTTGTGTTTCCCTCAAAGCTTTGCTTCATATAGCTTTCAAACGATGCCTCTTCCAGTTAACGGGACAGCAGTGATATTTTATAGGCAAAGCAAAAGAAGCGACTAATTAACCTCAGATCGGTTTAAGCTACAGGCACTAGCGCTCGTTTCAAGCAATCAAAA
>CAYTIZ010000334.1:0-2638 GCA_964437885.1 uncultured Enterobacteriaceae bacterium | reverse complement strand
AACAGCCGCAGAAAAAAGAAAACGTGCTAAAGGCGAACAAAAACGTTCACGTAAATCTAAACCTAAACCTTCCAGTTAAGGAAATTTTTTAATAAAGTCAGTCCATCATGCTGGCTTTTTTCAGGATGAAATTGAGTCGCAAATAAATTATCTCGTGCGGCAGCAGAAGTGTATCGGCAGATATAATCAGTACTTCCTGCAATATCAGACTCAAGTTTCGGTTTCACATAATAACTGTGAACAAAGTAGAAACGGCTGCCATCTTCAATGCCCTTCCATAAAGGATGTTGTTTCGATTGGTAGACTTGATTCCAGCCCATTGAGGGAATTTTGTAAGCATTACCCCCATCATCCTTGACGTTATCGGTAAAGCGAATAACATTTCCGGGTAATATACCCAAGCCTTTTACTCCGCCATCTTCATCGCTATGTTCCATGAGTGACTGTAGGCCGAGACAAATACCAAGAAAAGGTTTATTCAAAATACATTGTCGAATCACGTCATCCAGCTCCTGTTTTTTCAGGTTAGCCATACATTGTCCTATGGCGCCCTGCCCGGGAAAGACAACCTTATCTGCATTTAGAATAGTTTCAGAATGGTTACTGACAGTGATCGTGTGATCACTGTCAGCAACAGTTTCAAGTGCTTTAGCAACAGAACGTAGATTACTACTGCCGTAATCGAGAACAACGACTTTAGACATGCTTCTTTCTCAAGGATATTTTTATAATGAGCCTTTGGTCGAAGGCAGCATCCCTTCCATGCGTGGATCAATTTCCACGGCAACACGCAAAGCGCGCCCAAATGCTTTGAAGATTGTTTCTGCAATGTGGTGTGAATTGCGTCCACGAATACTATCGATGTGCAGTGTCATCATTGCGTGATTAATAAAACCCTGAAAAAATTCAAAGATTAAATCCACGTCAAAATCACCGACTCTTGCCCGAGGGTAGTTTGCATTGTATTCAAGCCCAGGACGACCAGAGCAATCTATCACGACACGAGATAAAGCTTCATCCAGCGGCACATAAGCGTGTGCATAGCGACGAATACCTTTTTTATCTCCCAGAGCTTCAGTAAAAGCCTGACCGAGAGAAATACCGACATCCTCAACGGTGTGGTGTGCGTCGATCTCCAGATCGCCCTTAGCCTTTACGGTGATATCAAACATGCCATGCCGGGCTATTTGATCCAGCATGTGCTCGAGAAAGGGAACGCCAATTTCAAGATCGGCTTTGCCGGTCCCGTCTAGAACTAATGACACTTCAATCTGTGTCTCTTTGGTGTTGCGTTTTATAGTCGCGCTACGATTACTCATTAATCTGTGTTATCTGAAAAAATTAGCGTGATAGGATACCCTTTAGAAGCGTTATTACCAACGAATTACCGACAATGGGAGTCGAAATGGTCGATATTGATAGCATCAAACTTTATTTATTGGACTTACAAGGCCAGATTTCTGATGCATTGATGCAAATGGATGACAAATTGATCCTGACTGAAGATGAATGGCAGCGCGAAGGCGGAGGCGGTGGCCGTACGCGAGTCATGCAAGACGGCAATATATTTGAGCAAGCTGGAATTAATTTCTCACATGTATTTGGCGATAGCTTACCGCCTTCGGCCACAGCAAATCGACCGGAATTAGCAGGACGATCATTTCAGGCTCTGGGTGATTCATTAGTGATTCATCCATTAAACCCATACGTCCCAACGACACATATGAATGTGCGTTTTTTTGTTGCCGAAAAAGAGAGTGAAGATCCGATTTGGTGGTTTGGCGGCGGTTTTGATTTAACACCTTATTACGGATTTAAAGAAGATGCACGTCATTGGCACGAAACTGCCAAAGCAGCATGTGATGGTTTTGGTGAAGACAGCTATGCAAAATATAAGAAATGGTGTGATGAATACTTTTATCTCAAACACCGTCAGGAAGCGCGTGGTATTGGTGGCTTATTTTATGATGATTTAAATGAATGGGGTTTTGAATCCTGTTTCAAGTTTATGCAAAGTATTGGCGACCATTTCTTAAGCGCATATTTGCCCATTGTTAAGCGACGTAAAGAATTTGAATATGGTGAACGTGAGCGACAGTTTCAACTTTATCGACGTGGTCGCTATGTAGAATTCAATTTGGTTTATGATCGCGGCACTTTATTTGGTTTGCAGTCTGGTGGCCGAACAGAATCTATTTTAATGTCCCTGCCTCCTTTGGTGCGTTGGCAATATGATCATAAACCCGAGCCCAATTCAGCAGAGGCGGAACTCTATGATGTGTTTCTAAAGCCAAAGGATTGGTTAGTAACTTGAGGAATGAGTTAGTAGGTTTTCTAAGCACTATTTCAGCAATGGTGATTTTTTTATCGTTACGATATTTTTACAAAGAAAAGTTTAAAAAAAAGTTGTTGCAGGGGAAGCAACGAATGATCGGGATTGGCATTGTTGCCGTCTCAATTATTATGGCGCTTATATTTATGAGCTAGAAAAGCTTTGATGTGTGTGATAGCGAGACGCACACATGGATGTGGGCGGTAGAGTCGCGTCGGGATGCCTACACGGATGTAGGTAATAGAGTAATGCAGGAGCAATTACCGAACGAAGACCGAGTAGATTCCGAAACAACGCAGCAATGTA
>CAYTIZ010000333.1:0-2643 GCA_964437885.1 uncultured Enterobacteriaceae bacterium | reverse complement strand
ATCGAGCAACATAGATTTACCTGCCAACTTAGCCATAGTTGAAGACTCTTCTGCCCAAACATCATTTACCTGAACACTGATCGCTAAAAGCATCAATATAATCAGTGAGCGGATGTAGTATGCCGCTATATATGTAGGTGAATCTGACAAAACTATTTTTTGCATGTGTTTACTCATTTCGTTTTGTGACATACGACCGCCATGGATGGCGGAAGTGTCGAAAATGCATCGCTACATGGATGTAGCTTATTAGAGCAATGCAGGAGCAATTTCCGGGGAGCAATTTTCGACCAGTCCATCCTTGGACATAAAAAAAACGCCTGAACTGCACAGGCAGTACCAGACGTTTTTTGTGCGACCCATACGCTAGCTAGTCAGCAACAGGAATAGTGACTTATCTTTTCCCTGCTCTTCTCAATGCCCCTGTAGTAAATTCTTTCGTCGAGAGTTTTGCATTAAAGTTATAAGGCCTGCTTTCGTTTGTTAAGCCAATCGCGATATAACGTCCTGCTTGTAAATCAGTATGAACCTCTAATGTTGTCCATAAATTAGGTACGTTGTAATGATTGATGGCGAAGCCTTCTGAAACGCGCCATAACTGATCTCGATTATCGTATTGATCAACGACCAAAATCTGCCATGAGTCTTCGTCTATGTAGAAAGTACGCCTTTTATATAGATGTCTTGAACCTTCTTTCACAGTCGCATCAACCACCCAGACACGATGTAATTCATAACGAGGATATTCAGAATTAATATGTAAAGGCTTCAAAATATCAGCATATTTAACCGAAGGATCCTGAAGCTTATAGTTATTGTAAGGAACATAGATTTCTTTTTTACCGACTAATTCCCAGTTGTAGCGTTCAGGGCTTCCATTGTACATATCAAACTGATCATTTGTCCTTATGCCATCAGAAGCAGTACCTGGATTATCGAAAGCAACATTCGGTGCGCGTCTGACACGACGCTGACCTGGGTTATAGAGCCAGGCTTTACGATTTTCTACTTTTTGATTCAACGTTTCGTGCACAAGAAGGATGCCACCCGCAAGTCGGGCTGGTTCTTTCACTTCTTGCTTGAAATAAAGAATGATATTCTTCAGCTTATCGACTGTCATTCCTTCCCGATTATATTGCAGGTTAAATTGATCAGAAAACTTTACCAGAGTGTAGTCTCCTGCCCTTGTCGGTGCTGCCTGTGCTATTTCGCGTTCAGCAAAATTTGCTCGCCAGCGAAGGATGTGATTCCAGATGGCCTCTAAACCATTTGATGGAATTGGAAATGGAATACCCACAATAGCGTTTTCAACACCGTTACCATCGGCTGTAAGCTTGGCTGCACCTGCAATTTGTTTGGTTGCATCATAAATGTGTTGGGGTGCAGCGGCTGACCGATGCGTCGGATAGACATTCATCTTGAAGCTATCAGGATAGGTTGTTAGTAATGCTTTATGGCCTTCCGTCAATTTATCTGCATGTTCACTCATATTGCCCGATGTTATCGTTACCTTGATACCATCACTTGAATAAGGATCAACATAATATCCTCCTTCAATATAACCTGAAGGTGCTTGCGTTAAGCCACCGTCCCAGGCAGGAATGCTTCCATCTGAATTGCCCGCCTTTTCACCACCCAGAGGGGTAAGATCAGCACCAAGACGTGCAACTTCATCGGCAGACAGTTCTGCACTTACATTAAATGTAATAAATGACAGAACAAGGATAAGTATTTTCATTATTTTCATTTTTATTATCTCCCTATCCTAGAATGAATATTTAATTGAGGCAGCCATGAAATCACGGTCATGTAGTAAGTTCTGACGGCTATCACCTAAAAAGCCAGTATAACTGATATCAGCTTCCCACTGATTTTGATAAACGGCACGTACTCCAACCGATATATCTTTACGTCCAGCTAAAAAATTTCCCCCCGGTCCCGGTGTTATACCCGATACATCATGCCGCCAGGAAAATCTTGGAGAAAGATTGATTGAACCAAAAAGTGCATTATTGTAATCAAGACGACCTACAACTCGATAACCCCATGATGTGGAATCAGGGAAATTATCTAGTTCCTCTAATGTATGACCAAGCGCACCAGCATTGGCTGGGTTACCCGATGAACCGATACCCGGAGATGCCAATAGTAATGTAGTTTTACTCGGCATATTATGAATATAGGTAATCGCCCATTCACCTACCAAAACACCTTGATCCGCTTTAAGTATTGGCCCAAATAATTTTGTCGCTGTCATCTGATACTGACTGATATCGCGTTCAATATATCCCTGAACAAAATCACCCGCAGCAAATTGACCTAATTGGCTTGGAATGCCAGGAGTAGTAAGAATAGCTGCTAAAATTTCAGTCAAATCTACCTGTAATGGAGCATCTTTACGAAAGGAATATTCCCCTTGTAGAGCAATGCCACTAGCATCTAATTCCGTGTTAAAACTTAATCCATATAACTGAATGTCCTCCGGATAACTCAACTGGTATTTAGCACCCGTTAAATTTGTCGCTGCTGTCCCAACAATTGCATTAATTGTTGGTAAACGAATATGATAATTGAGAAAATAAAAACCGAATTCAGTGTAATTCAATTCTGTCACATACAATCGTATAGACGAACCGTATTCCC
>CAYTIZ010000332.1:0-2654 GCA_964437885.1 uncultured Enterobacteriaceae bacterium | reverse complement strand
GGTTTAACGTACCATAGCCCAATTTTTAATATGTATAAAATTCAATTTGAGGTAGTAATCCATGGCTGATGTTCGTCATTCAAAACTATTAATTCTCGGTTCTGGCCCTGCTGGATACACAGCAGCATTATACGCAGCACGCGCCAATCTTTCCCCTGTATTAATCACCGGAATTGAACAAGGCGGTCAATTAACAACAACTACGGATGTGGATAATTGGCCAGGAGATGTTGAAGGCTTACAAGGTCCGGATTTGATGAACCGAATGCTAAAACATGTCGAACGTTTTGATACTGAAATTATATTTGATCATATCCATACCGCAGAGTTATCAGAATGTCCTTTTAAACTCACTGGCGATAGTGGCACTTATACTTGCGACGCTCTGATTATCGCAACTGGAGCCTCGGCTCAGTATCTGGGTTTGCCTTCAGAAGAGGCATTTCAGGGGCGAGGTGTATCAGCTTGTGCGACTTGTGATGGCTTTTTCTACCGAGAAGCAGATGTTGCGGTGATTGGCGGAGGTAATACTGCCGTTGAAGAGGCATTGTATTTGTCGAATATTGCCAATAGCGTCACCGTAGTACACCGTAGAGATCAATTCCGTTCAGAGAAAATACTCGCAGATCGACTTTTTGACAAAGAAAAAAATGGTAACGTGAAGATTGAATGGAACCATATCCTTGACGAAGTTTTGGGCGACGATGGTGGCGTTACCGGTATGCGTATCAAAAGCACCCAAGATGATGAAACAAAAGACATTGACCTAAAAGGTGTGTTTATCGCTATTGGACATAAACCTAATACTCAAATATTCGATGGCCAATTGGATATGAATAACGGTTATATCAAAATTAAAAGTGGCATAGAAGGAGGCGCAACATCAACCAGTGTTCCGGGCGTTTTTGCCGCAGGTGATGTTGCCGATCATGTCTATCGTCAAGCGATTACCTCTGCTGGCAGTGGTTGCATGGCAGCGTTGGATGTAGAAACCTATCTTGATAATCTAAAATAATAAAATGAAAGCTATTCAAATACCAAAACATGGTGAACCGGAACTCTTTGAAATTGTTGAAGTAGACGAACCTGTTATTGAAAACCCAACAGAAATCAAAGTCCGATTAAAAGCAGCCAGCATTAATCCAATCGATACCAAGGTTCGTTCAGGACTAGTTCCGATTAATGTGTTCCCCGCTATATTAGGTTGTGATGGCGCAGGAACTGTCGAAGCATGTGGCTCAGATGTCACACGATTCAAACAAGGCGATGAAGTCTATTTCTTTCACGGGGGTGTTGGTGACATACCGGGTAATTACAGCGAATATAAAGTACTTGATGAACGCTTTGTTGCTCTTAAACCAAAATCTGTTGATTTCATACAAGCAGCATCCGCACCTTTAGTTTTATTAACCGCGTGGGAAGCTTTATTTGATCGTTGTCATCTTGAAAAAGATCAAACCGTGTTTATTAATGCTGGCGCAGGTGGCGTTGGTCATGTTGCCATTCAACTGGCTAAACATGCAGGTGCAAAAGTCTGCACAACCATCAGCAATAATGAGAAAGCCCTTTTTGTTAAAGAACTCGGTGCTGATTTTATTATTAACTATAAAAAGCAGGATATTGTCGAAGCCATCATGCAATGGACAGATAACAAAGGCGTGGATGTCGCTATGGATAATGTTGGTGGCGCAACAATACAAGAGACCTTCCCTGCTATTCGTCACTACGGTGAAATAGTGAGCTTGTTACAACCGGATAATACAGTTGATTGGTCAGTAGCGAGATTCCGAAATATTCGTTTTAGTATGGAGGTCATGCTGTCACCATTATTATTCGATCTAAAAGAAGCGCAAATACATCAAACAGAAATATTGGAACAATGCGCCAAACTTATTGATGACGGCAAATTATCTATCCATGTCAGCCAAGTAATGCCTTTAGAAGAAGCCGCAAAAGCACATCGACAAATAGAAGATGGCCATACCACGGGTAAGATCGTTCTTGATATACAGTGATTTTAATAAAACATGAAACATTATTTTATTCAGCTTCACATCTTATGAAGAGATGATTAAACCAAAAGCAATTGATCACATTGTTCTACGTACTAATCGTTATCAAGATCTAATCGATTTTTACTGCAATGTACTTGGCTGCAATATTGAGCGCACATCATCAGAATTTTGTCTTACCCAACTTAGGGCAGGAAATGCATTAATCGATATTGTTGATGTAGATGGGGAACTTGGTAAGCCCGGCGGAGTAGCTTCACAGAAAACGGGAAACAATATTGACCACTTCTGTCTACAAATAGAGCCTTTTGAAGAACATAAACTCAAAGCCTATTTGGAAGAGTGTGGTGTCGCTTGTGGTAAGTTTCAGGACAGATACGGAGCACAAGGTATGGGACGCTCAATCTATTTAAAGGATATAGCAGGTAACAATATAGAGCTACGTTCTATTATATAACAAAGCATTCGAATAAGTGGGGTCAGATAAGACTTTTGAATCGTTACATGATCCAGAGATAAGGTCAGCAAAGATGAGGAGGTCAAAGAAAAGTCTCATCTGACCCCACTTATTCTAAAAAAATTAGGGACTGTCCCAGATAATACATAAATTGTACTATCGAGGACAGCATGAGAAAGAGCAGG
>CAYTIZ010000331.1:0-2654 GCA_964437885.1 uncultured Enterobacteriaceae bacterium | reverse complement strand
ATTTAGCTTAATTCTTTAATTGTTTGTAACAATGTCGCTTTTTTAATGGGCTTGCTAAGGTGCGTGTCACATCCTGCGGCCATACACTTATCAATTTCTTCTTTTATAGCGTGTGCTGTCAAAGAAACAATTTTTGTCGGTTTTTTATTTTGTTCTTTTTCCCATGCACGTATTAATCGAGTGGCTTCATGACCATCCATAACCGGCATTTGCACATCCATAAAAACCAAATCATAGTTGCCCTGTTTATACATATCGACTGCGATAGCACCATTTTCTGCCTCATCCAGGCTATGAGGCGTTTTCTTTAAGTAGGCCTTGATTAAAAGTCGATTATCAGGATTGTCTTCAACTAACAAGATATGTTTCGGTGTGATTGTTATATCTTGGGTAAGCTCTTCGATACGAGCAGTCTTCTTTTGTTCAGAAGGTTTGAGTATCTGGTTAATATGGCGAAATAATTCTCTGCATCTAACCGGTTTAACTAACATCGTGTTAATTCCATTTTTCTTAGCTGATCTTGAGTGTCGACTCATATCTTTTGGGTTTACTAACAAGATAAAATTATCTCGTTGTTCCATGTCAGAAACAAACTTACTAAGATCATCATCTATAAAAGCTAAACGACTATCTACCAAAATGATGTCCGGGTTAACTTTATTTTCCATAATGCCATTAGCTTCATTAACATTTGTCGCTTTATGGCATATTGCACCTGAGACAACTAATTGTTTTGCGATACTGTCACAATTACTTATTCTTGAATCAATGATTAATATATTTTTATGTGTAAGATCCAGTCTAATGATAGAACCTTGAGTTTGATCAATTTGTTCGGGTAATTCAAACTTGATATAAAAACGACTACCTGCATTCTCTTCACTTTCCACCCATATTTCACCATTCATCATTCCAACCAAATGCCTTGAAATAGTCAGACCTAAACCTGTTCCACCATATTTACGTGTGGTTGATGTATCTGCTTGTGAAAAACTGGCAAAGATAGTTTCCAGTTTATCTTTCGCAATACCGATACCGGTATCTTTAACACAGATAATTAAATAACTTTCTTTCCCATGTTCGATTTCTGCTGACAGGCTGATGACTATCTCACCTTCATCCGTAAACTTCAGAGCATTACTTATCAGGTTTAGAATTATTTGTTTTAATCTGCCAGGATCACCAATACGATTAAGATTAATATTCGCATTGATATCCGTGATAATTTCAATTTCCTTATCCGCAGCTTTTAGTGCGTAAATTTCTGCCGTTTCTTCTATTACCTCCATGAGGTTAAAAGGTATTTCTTCTAACACAAGTTGCTCAGCTTCCATCTTGGAAAGATCAAGAATATCGTTAACTAAACCTAAGAGTGCATCACCTGCCTTCTTGAATACGCTAACGTATCTGTTTTGCTCATCTGTCAGGGATGTTTCTGACATAAGATCACTCATGCCAATAATTGCATTCAGCGGTGTTCTTATTTCATGGCTCATGCTTGCGAGAAACTCAGATTTCATACGAACAGCTTCGAGCGCCTCATCTCTTGCAACAGCAAGTTCCTTAGTTTGCTCTTCGACTTTTTGTTCAATAACTGCATTCCTATGCTTTAACTCTTCTTCCTGTTGAACCTTCGCACGAACCAAGCCATACAACATCATTATTATTCCAACACTGATCAACAGAGAAACTAATAACAAATGGTACTCAAGATCTGAAAAATAAAGATTTTTTTCAATAATTATTTTGATGGAATAGGGGGGGAGCTGAATAAGTTTTTGTTCTGTAAGTGTATCGACTTTCCATACCTTATCAGCGTCTTTCTTATTTGAGTCATTAAAATATAATAATTGCCGACCATATATATTTGATGTGTCACTGAACATGGTAATAGTCAGACTGTTATTCAATCCTTTCTTACCTAATAATTTAGTCGGTGATACCAATACTGACACCATTCCTGCAACCACACCTGAATATTCTTTTTTCTTTATTGTTGAATGATTTTGACTATAAATTGCCTTAAACAGCCAATATCTTCTATCTACATTATTTTCTAAATCCGGTGGCGCAGGGACAACAGAGCCAGTTGTTATTGATGTATCTATTGCATCTCTATATTTTGGTTCGAAATAAATGTCTTCACCAATATATAAACCAGTATCATCTCGTGCTTGTTCATAAATTAATGGGAATTCATTAGTCCTTTCATTACCGGCAAACACATAATAATTAATAGCTTCAATATGCTCATATCGGTTAAGTACATCACTCGCAAAATTTTCAAATTGATCTGATGAGACATCATCATTGGAAGATATAAAGGCGGCAATATTATTAGTAACGTCATTGCCTGTCAGGACATTAGTAGCTACGGATTGTTGAATTGACAGAATTTCAAAATGAAAATCTTTTTGTTTGCGTTCAATTGCAGTTTTCCATGTGCTCTGCATTAATGTAATGCTGAATGCAAGGCCAAGCATAAATGTTATGAGGTAAGTGGATTTGGTAGAAACACCCTGGTTATTATCGTTTTTCAAAATAACATCTTTTTTATTTAGGGAACCTCTGATTAAGTCTGGGTCGAATAGATTGCTGGTTAAAATATTCTGGTTCAAGGCGTGAAACGCGCGTAATAGCAGGGCTATTGCGAA
>CAYTIZ010000330.1:0-2694 GCA_964437885.1 uncultured Enterobacteriaceae bacterium | reverse complement strand
AAGTCGGTTCATCTAAAATTAATAACTTAGGTTTTTTTGCCAATGCTCTTGCTATAGCAATACGTTGTCGCTCACCACCTGATAACTTAGCGCCGCTTTCCCCAGCATTTGTTTCTAAACCATCTGTTAATTTTGTTACAAAACCCCACGCTCCTGCTGCTTCCAGAGCATCTATTACATCGTTATCAGAAATGCCTTCATCAAAAGCAGATACATTTTTAGAAATACTTTGGTGTAAAAGAAAAGATTCCTGCGTAACATATCCAATGCAACGCCTCCATTTTCTCATAGATACAGAATTTAAATCATCGCCTCCAATAAAAACATGCCCTTTACTTGGCTGATGAAACCCACAAATTAAATCAATAACTGTTGTCTTACCAGAACCACTAGAACCAACAATAGTAGTTAAACCGTATGGAGGAATTGTTAAAGTAATATTGCTAAGTATAATTCTTTCATCATACTTAAATGTAATATTGGATAATTTTATTTCTGAGGGGAAAGATGGATTCTTTTTTCCATCAGAACTTTCTTTATTTTCAACAATTTCTTTTTGAAACTCATCTATTTTATCAAGTGCATAATGAGAACTGGCAATAGCTTGAAACTTCTTCAATAGATTTGTCACATGTATATTTAACTTTAGTAGAATTATCCCCATGAAACCTATTTCTACTAAACCGACACCCAATACATCTCGAGCAACGTAAAGACCTAATGCAGCAGCAACCACTAGTATAATTTGTTGTGATGCACCTAAAAACCGTTGAGCACGTACTTTTAACTGGCATGCATCTACAAATTCATCATTTGCGCTAGTAATCGTTGCCAATAATTCCCGTTCACGAGACATGGCTTTGAATACCTTCAATGCACGAATACCCTGCAGTAAATCAGACGATATATTTCTCATACTCTCTATTTCGCCAGCACCTGATTTTCGTGCCATTTCAAACATGGGCCTTGATACATATATCGCAATAAAGCCCATTGTTATAGCAGCTATAAGTAATTCAATTGACACTGTAAAACCAAGAATAAGGTAGACTAATAACGAAAAAAACGAAACTGCTACTGTTTGTAATGTATTGAACAAACCTGTAGCACGTTCTATTTCTTGAGTCATCAAGTTCACAAATAAACCATGCGGCTTACTTGTGAGATAGCCCCATGAAACATTTCTCAACCCATTTATTATTTTCCCTCTAAAATCTCGAGCAATTAAAACAGCAGAATAATCAATAAAAATACCAATAATCAATTCCAATATGATTCGTATCGTATAGGCTAAAATAAAGACAATAAAGACAACATCAAAGCTAAAATCAATGCCCGCATAATTAAATATTTTCTGCAAATGAATAATAAGCGGGTTATTTATATCCGACTCCATCCCTAAAGAAAAGAGTGGCAAAATCATTGCTGCACTAATTAATTCAAACCCCGAAAAAATAAATGTCGCCGCAAAAGTAGAGTAAGTTCGTCGTTTATAGTTGGACAGAAAATACCTTAATGTTTTACTAAATTCAGAAATAGCTTTATATGAAATAATCATCTATATAAGAATTTAATATAAACTTGTAAACGTTGTTTCAGATAAAATAAAATCAACTAATTCAATGTCCCATTCAGTGTCAATACTTATCATTTCCTCATCAATTAACACGGCACCCGTTCGCTTTCCCATAAGCACCTTACTTTCTAACAAGCAATCCCGAGTAATTGCATATGCGGCACCATTCCTATAAAAAACAGGGCTCAATTGTTGACGAGCAATAATATCTTTTCCTTGGCTATCATAATAATCAAGAGCATCATCTTCGAAAATCAATTGTTTAAGCGGAGGTGATTTCGAATCGCTCCCTGATATTGTCCAGACAGCATCGAACGATTCGTTAATTAATTTTTCAATCGTCGCGCTCACATGGTTAAGTTTTCTTAATGGAGAAGTTGGTTGCAACATAACTTCAACATCTTCTTGCTCATCTATTTGAAATGAATTCCAGCAACCCATCTCATATAATTCTATTTTTTTTCCTAGACGATTCCCCGTTTGCCTTAACAAGCTACTTTCCATTATATAAATTGAACCATTTTCCTGGTACTGAATATCCACATCCTGTTCCCGCTGGCGTTTTTTATAATCATAATTTATTGGTAATGCATTTCCATGGAGAAAATTTCTCTAAGATTTAATACCAACTCGTACAATTTGAATTGCTACACCACCCATATAATTATATGCAACATAATTATATTTTACGCTGTTATCTTCACAGAACTCCTTTAAAGCACGATATTCGTTACATTTCCATCCATCGTAATTAAGGTATTCATCAAAAACAATAATCGTTCCACTCATAAGTTTAAATAAAATATTATCCAATATCGTTTTAGTTGATGAATATATATCGCAATCTATATGTATAAATGAAATGCATTCCGAATTGTCATTCATAAAACCAGGTAATGTTTCATCGAACCATCCAATTTGTAATTTAACATTATCTGCAACTTTTGGCACAGTTCCCTTATTATCCATTTTCCCAGAAAACCATTTAGCTCCGCCATCACGCTTTGTTGGAATAATCCCATCATTTGGCAACCCCTCAAAACTATCAAAGCCATATATTGTAGTATTTATTATTTCTGCTATTGCATTTATAGAAACTCCATTGTGAACGCCAAACT
>CAYTIZ010000329.1:0-2713 GCA_964437885.1 uncultured Enterobacteriaceae bacterium | reverse complement strand
CCGTGATACTTGAAAATGCCTATTCATAGGCCGCTCTTGCGCATGACCTCCATGGACGGAGGAAATGCAAAAGGATTGTAGGAACAATCCTTGCCCATGCGCTCGCGGCATTTGTGCTTCCCTGCACGTCACACCCCGTTTTCATCCATGGCATCGTCGCGCCTTGCCTGCAGGACGCAGGTACTTAGTTTACGTCGGGACAAGTAAGCTGTGCCCTGAATAAAAACGAACGCACTCGGCTTTGGTCTCCTGCGTCGCTCTACCTCCTCCATCCATGGAGTCGTTTGAGTACGCATTTCCAAGTATCACGGGTATATCCAGTATGGTAGAGTTGGGTCTCAAATAATAATTTTAATAACACGGTAATTTCCAGAATTAATGGCTCGAATAATTGCAATTTCTAACCAAAAAGGTGGAGTAGGAAAGACGACAACCGGCGTCAATCTCTCTGCATCATTAGCAGCTGCCAAGCGGCGGGTTTTGCTGGTCGATCTGGATCCACAAGGAAATGCCACTATGGGTAGTGGTATCGATAAGCGACAACTCGAAATATCCAGTTATGATTTATTAATGGGTGATAAAACAGCAAAAGAGATCATTGTTAAATCACCTGAAGGAAAATACGACTTAATTCCAACCAATGCTGATCTGACCGGTGCTGAAGTAGCGCTTTTGGATGAAATGGCGCGCGAAGTGAGATTACGGACTGCACTTGAACTGGTTGAAGATGATTACGATTATATCTTTATTGATTGCCCGCCTTCATTAAACATGTTGACGGTAAATTCATTAGTGGCGGCAGATTCGGTGATGATTCCAATGCAATGTGAGTATTACGCTTTGGAAGGATTAAGCGCATTACTGGAGACCATTGAAAAGATACGTAAGTATTTAAACCCCAAGCTTCAAATCGAAGGTTTATTAAGAACAATGTATGACCCAAGAAATAATCTTGCGACACAAGTTTCTTCTCAGTTATTGGAACACTTTGGTGAAAAAGTATATCGCACAATTATTCCTCGTAATGTCCGATTGGCAGAGGCGCCTAGTCATGGTTTGACTGCGTTGGCGTATGATAAATCGTCTAGTGGTGCTGTCGCCTATCTGGCTTTGGCGGGGGAGATGTTGAGAAGGGAAGGTGTGGCTGCTTAAAGCCTGAGAACTTTGCGCGAATGATCTTTTGTCCCTATATACTTCGTCGCCTAAAGCGCCTACTGTTGGCGAAAATGTGCTCGAATGCTCATTTATTGAATATAAACTTCGCTTCTGCGCGCTTTTTTGCTCGTCTGAGAACAAAATCTCTATTCGTGCAAAGCTCTCAAAATAATGATTGACGAATAGATATGGCTGTAAAAAAACGCGGATTAGGAAAGGGACTCGATGCTTTATTGGGAACGCACGAAGATCTTTCAAAACCCTCAAACGTAGATGCATTACAAACTCTCGCTATTGATTTAATTCATCGAGGACAATACCAACCAAGACAGAACTTTGATTCAGAAGCGCTGGATGAGTTGGCGGATTCAATTCGTGCGCAAGGTATCATACAGCCTATTGTCGTACGTCCATTATCCGGGAAGCGGTCGTATGAAATAATAGCTGGTGAACGTCGCTGGCGTGCTGCACAAATCGCAGATTTACATACTATTCCGGTCATTATTAAAGATGTTTCCGACCAAACAGCAATGTGTTTGGCATTGGTCGAAAATATTCAGCGTCAGGATCTGAATCCATTGGAGGAAGCGAGAGCGCTGGAACGTCTAATCAAAGAATTTGAAATGACCCATGATGCCACTGCTGACGCGGTCGGTCGTTCACGCTCGGCAGTGAGCAATTTATTGAGACTACTTGAATTAGATAATGACGTTAAAAAGATGTTGGAAACGCGTCAGCTCGATATGGGACATGCTCGAGCGATACTTGCGCTAGCCAAAAACAAACAGCTAGAAGTGGCTAAGAAGGTGGTTAAGCAAGGCTTGTCGGTCAGGGCAACAGAAAACCTGGTGCAACAGTTGTCTAGCAAAGACAAGCAGACTAAAGCAAAGAAGAAAACGAAAGACCCGAATATTAGTAGTCTGGAAAATGATTTATCAGAACGATTAGGAGCCAGTGTTGCGATTAATCATCGAGCCAATGGTCGCGGCAAGCTTGAAATTAGTTACAATTCTCTGGATGAATTAGACGGATTATTGAAACACATAAAGTAGGAAATACGGTTATTTATAGAGATGTGAACGGAGGGTAACTGCTTATATCCAATATATTTTCGGGTTTTTAAAATTTGTGCAGTGCAACGATTGATCATTAACGAGTAGGTCTTTATACTTGCCGTCCCTTATTCGAGGGGAAGAGGGGTAAATATCGAATATTTCACTGGTACTATAGAATCAAGCCATTAGAATATATTACGATTTTTTGGAGTTGGGTCATTGGCAGGAACGGAAGAAATAATAAGAAATCGCTCCGTCGCCTACAGGATGTTATTGATTGAAGCAGGCACAATTACATTGTGCGGCCTTCTTTTTTTTGTGTTTACCAATATTGAATTTGCATACTCTGTAATTTTGGGTGGTTTGGCCTTTATTTTGCCAAATGCAATATTTGTCAGGTTTTCATTGCGAACACCTGCGGCAGGTTCGAGCAGTAACAGTGCATTAGCCTGGTTTTTTTTTGGCGAGGCACAAAAATATAGAAAGCGAGATTATCGATGACC
>CAYTIZ010000328.1:0-2714 GCA_964437885.1 uncultured Enterobacteriaceae bacterium | reverse complement strand
AAACTATTGACTACAGTGCTTATGAAAAACAAATTAGCCGCTTAGTGGACAAGCATGTTGTCGGTAATGCCATACGAGAACCGGAAGGCGTCTATGTTGTTACTGAGTTAGGCAAAGAGAATCCAGAAGAATGGAGTAACGAAAAGACTCGCAACGAAACTGATATTATCCGTACTCGTGTCAAGAAAACCATTGAACAAGAATTAGCAAGTGACCCTTATGCGCAAACAGTTTTTTCCGAATTATTAGAACAAGCTATTGCAGAGGCCGAAGCTTTATTCGACCATCCTTTAAAACAATATGCTCTGTTCAAGAAATTTGAGGATGATGTTAATAAATTAAATGTCGATGGTATTCCTGATGCATTGACTAATAAACCACATGCTAGAGCTTACTATGGAATATTGCGTTTAGTTATGGGAAATTCTTATTTTGATGGAGCTAGTCAGAACGAGTTGAACGATCTGACCGACGAATCCTTTTTTATCGAAAAAACCGTTAATCAATCTGTTGCTGAGTATTCACTAAATCCACAAAACATCGAATCTGCTATTCGTAATAATTTATTACCTGATTTGTTCAAAGCACATGGCATGGACAAGGCAAAAGATATTATAGAACAAGTAATTCATATTACCCGTATTGGAATATCCAGGAATAAAGAAAAAAATGGTTGAACAACAACTCTGTTACGATGATAGGACAATTCCCTATCAGGTTTTTTTCTCTCCTAAACGTCATTCAAGAATCGCTATTCACATCTACCCTGACGGTTTGGTACATGTAAGTTCACCAATAAACACGTCACTTTCAGATATAAAAACTGCGGTTTATAAACGCGCGAACTGGATTGCCAAACATATTAATAATATTGGTCATCAAAATTATTTCGTACTACCACGTGAATATATTAGTGGCGAGAATCATTTTTACATTGGTCGCCGTTATTTACTTAAAGTAACAAAAGGAAAAGCGTCGGTAAAGTTGACCCGAGGACAAATCCAAATCAGCACAAATGAAAATAATTCTGAAAACATTAAGGCATTACTTTGGGATTGGTATATTGAACATGCACAACATTTTTTTCAGAAAAGATTGACTGAAATATGTACTGATATTCGCTGGTTGAGAGAAGTCCCGGAATGGAAATTTCGAGTAATGAAAAAACAATGGGGAAGTTGTTCGCCAAAAGGAATAATAAATCTAAACCCACATCTCATTAAAGCCCCAAGAGAATGTATCGATTACGTAATTATTCATGAACTTTGCCATTTAAAAATACATAATCACAGCAAAGCTTATTATAAATTACTAAACAAGACTCTTCCTGAATGGGAAGCCATTAAAAGTCGACTTGATGGTATGTCTGAGCTTATTTTAAATGATTAAAAAACTTTTTGATGCTTGCTGCCATGTTGTTACGCTTATTTCTTCTAATCTAGTAATAGGGAAAATGCTAATTAATAAAGGTAAAATTAATATCAGGAAATTTTCTGATGTTGCGGTAATACCAGGCTGTTAGATACCTTTAATTTCTACGGGAAAAACTGAAACGAGCAGAAAAGACTAAATTACTTTTCTACCATCCAGAGCATACGCAATAGTCAGGCTATTAACGTACTCAAGTTCACCGCCCATAGGTACACCATGTGCAATCCGGGTAACTTGTTTACCACTGGCTTTGACCATTTCGCTAATGAAGTGTGCTGTTGCTTCACCTTCAACAGTTGTGCTGGTTGCGAGAATCACTTCTTCTAAATCTTCATTTTCGAGAAGCTTTTGAAATTCATTTAAACCAATGTCGTCAGGGCCAATACCATCGAGCGGTGATAAGTGACCCAATAAAACAAAATAACGTCCTCTGTAATTTGCTTCTTCTATAGAATCAACATCGGAAGGATTTTCTACAACACATATGGTGCTGTCATCACGGCGAGTACTTTCACAAAGATGACAAAGCTTATTTTCAGTATAAGTTCGACAACGTTGGCAATGTCCAATTCTTTCCATAGCCTCAGCCATAATTCTAGAAAGATGATTTGCACCATCACGATTACGTTGCAATAGTTGATGCGCAATACGTTGCGCAGACTTTCTTCCTATACCTGGCATAACGCGCAAGGCTTCAACCAGTTGTTCTAATAAAGTTTGCTCAACCATTTAATAAATATTTTTATTTAAAATGGGAGTTTCATTCCTGGTGGTAGTCCCATTCCCGCTGTCACACTGGACATTTTCTCTTGCGACATTTTTTCAATACGACGATTAGCATCATTTACTGCTGCAGCAACTAAATCCTCGACCATTTCTTTATCATCTTTCATTAACTCAGCTTCAATCTCAACACGTTTGACATCATGTTTTCCATTCATCGTCACTTTAACCATGCCCGCACCAGATTCACCAACAACTTCTGCCTCAGCCAGTTCTTTTTGTACTTTTTCCATATTGGCCTGCATCTGCTGGGCCTGCTTCATGATGTTACCCATACCACCTTTCATCGGTTTATATCCTCGTAATTATGTGTTCTATTGCGGTTGAATTGAATCCTGATCAATCGTGCCATTAAATGTATCTAGCAGTGATTGTACAGCGGGATCACTATTAACTGAATTTTCGGCTGCTTTTTGACGTTCACGTCCTATTCTGGCATTTGCTTCTGCCGGTGTTTCGTTATCAGAATTTTCTATAACAATAGTTAATTCTACATCTGC
>CAYTIZ010000327.1:0-2744 GCA_964437885.1 uncultured Enterobacteriaceae bacterium | reverse complement strand
GCTTTCATGCGTCTTGCCTGAAAGGCTTCGAAGTTACTGCAGGAAGAAATCTCTCTGTATTTATTTTGTCCTGGCAACCAGACTTCGATGTCATAGGTCTTTGCCGCAGAAAAACCTAAGTCGCCACCACATAACACAACAACGCGATAAGGTAGTTCCAGTTTTTGCAAAATGCTTTCCGCATTACCAAGCAACTCTTCCAACACATCATAAGATGTTTCGGGCTTGACCATTTGTACCATTTCTACTTTTTCAAATTGGTGTTGACGAATCATACCTCTTGTATCTTTACCATAAGATCCGGCTTCACTTCTAAAACAAGGACTATGACAAACATACTTTTTTGGCAATTCATCTTCGCTTAATATTTCTCCACGTACGGTATTGGTTACCGGGATTTCTGCCGTAGGAATTAAATATAAACCATGTTCTTTGATATGAAATAAATCTTCCTCAAATTTTGGTAGCTGCCCTGTTCCCATGCAACTATCTGCATTAACAAGATAAGGAACATTTATTTCTGAATAACCATGCTCATTAATATGCGTATCTAACATGAACTGTATTAATGCGCGATGCATTCTAGCGATACCGCCATGCATAACGACAAAGCGAGAGCTGGTTATCTTTGTTGCTGTTTCAAAATCAATTAGACCTAATGCTTCACCCAAATCAACATGATCCTTGACTTCGAAATCAAAAGATTTTGGTTCGCCCCATGTTCGTACTTCTTCATTATCATCTTCTGTTTTTCCACTTGGCACTGACTCATGCGGAATATTAGGAATACCAATAAGAATTTCATTTAATTTTGATTGAACACCATCAAGTTCAGTCGTACTTTGTTCAAGCTGCTGTTTAATTGATGCAACTTCATCCATAACTACTTGCGCATCTTCGCCTTTAGATTTTAATTGTCCAATTTCTTTTGACTTAGAATTACGTAAGGATTGAAGCTCTTCCGTTTTAACCTGAATTGCTTTGCGTTTTTCTTCGAGTTCCTGAATCGCAGTTTTATCTAAGCTCATATTTCGCTTATTTAAAGCAGTCGCAACACTATCGATATCATTACGTAAACTGTGTGGATCTAACATTACTAATCGTTTCCTTTTACAAATTTATTTTTGCAGCCCAATGAACAATATACCCTGGCTTTATTTGTTTATTTAGTTCTTCAAGTATGATATTCACTTTTTCTGGCGCATCAAAAAACTCAATCACTATCGGTAAATCAAGTGACATATCGATTAATTTAGATGAATGGTACTCTCCTGATACACCAAACCCGGTGATACCACGAAACACCGTAACACCTCGGACTTTGCTTTCATCATGTAAATATTTCAACAGTCCTTCCATTTGCGATTTAGCTTCGTGCAAATAAATACGAACTACTATTACCTCAGTTTCGCTCATAGCTGTCTCCCTAATATCATTCCTAACCAACAACCTGATACACACAACGTTACACTTAATAAAATATTCAATCCGGCTTTAAACGTTTCACCTGACTCAAGTAGATTAAGAGTCTCTATTGAAAATGTTGAAAACGTCGTAAATGCACCAAGCAGGCCTATCGTTATTCCTGCGCGTAATTCAGGACTAACATTCATCCGTTCAATCATCATGACATAAGCTGAGCCCATAATAATTGAACCGACAATATTTACTGCCAATGTGCCATAAGGGAAACTACGACCTAGCAACAAATAGACGCCGTTAGACATACCGTAACGACACAGTGCTCCTGTGGCTCCACCTATAGCAATTGATATTAGTTGCATCATGATTTTTTCTTTGTCGGTTTTATTTTTCTGGCCTCTCTATCCTGCTCTCTCAGCAGTGATAATTTTTCAGAAATCTTTATTTCCAGACCCCGATTTACCGGATGGTAATATTCTCTATCTCCCATTTCTTCGGGAAAGTAATGTTCGCCTGCAGCATAAGCATCTGTTTCATTATGGGCATATCGGTAATCTTTACCATAATCGAGAGACTTCATTAGCTTGGTTGGTGCATTACGTAAATGCAACGGCACTTCCTGCGAACCAGACTGTCTCGCATCTTGCATAGCTGTATTATAGGCAGAATAAACTGCATTACTCTTGGCAGCACAGGCAAGATATACGATAGCCTGCGCGATAGCCAGTTCACCCTCAGGTGAACCAAGACGTTCCTGCGTTTCCCATGCGTCAAGAGCCAGTCTTATTCCTCTAGGATCAGCATTACCAATATCTTCAGATGCCATACGCACAACACGACGCGCAACATAAAATGGATCGACACCACCATCAATCATTCGTGTGAACCAGTAAAGTGCCGCATCAGGATTAGAACCTCTGACTGATTTGTGTAAGGCAGAGATTTGATCATAAAAAGCTTCGCCACCTTTATCGAAACGTCTTAGCGATCCATCAACTAATACTTCATTTAATAAATGTTCCGTTATAACGCCATCTTCTGCCAGGTCAGAAGCAATTTCAAATAAATTAAGTGCACGACGTGCATCTCCATCTGCAACATCAGATAACTTTTTTAATGCATCATCATCAAGTTTTAAATTCTGTTTTCCAAAACCATTAATTTCATCATCCAGTGCTTGCTGAAGAATAACTTTTATATCCCCAGGTTTAAGTGACTTCAATACATAGACTCTGACGCGAGACAACAACGCATTATTTAATTCAAAAGAAGGATTTTCTGTGGTCGCGCCAATAAACACTATTGTTCCGTCCTCTACATAG
>CAYTIZ010000326.1:0-2745 GCA_964437885.1 uncultured Enterobacteriaceae bacterium | reverse complement strand
TTTAATGAAGAACGACTATATGCGCTTAGTGAAGAAGAAGGCAATCCATTTGAAAGCGAACAATTAATTATTTGCAGCATGGATAATTTAACAAGTGACCCAGATTTATTTAATCATGCTCTGAATGCAGATTGGGATATGGTTGTTATTGACGAAGCCCATCACCTACATTGGGCTGAAGGTGATGAAGGTCATGACTACCGCTGCATTGAAGCAATCGCCAATAAGTGTCGAGGCCTGTTATTACTCACTGCAACACCGGAACAAGTCGGTGCAGCAAGTCATTTTGCCCGATTACGTTTACTTGACCCCGCACGTTTCCATGATCTCGATAGTTTCCTTAATGAAGAAAAAGGATATCAACAACTTAGCGACATAGTAAAAATCTTATTAGATAAGCCAGATGAACCCTTAACCGATGAGATACTGGCATTACTAAAAACATATCTGGAAAATGAAGCTCCTGCGGAAAATAACCCTGATATTCAGGAACGCGAAAATATTGTTTCGAAATTACTCGATCGACATGGTACCGGACGTGTATTTTTACGTAATACACGCGAAGCTATAAAAGGCTTTCCTGAAAGAACATTACACAGTGCTCCTCTTGAATGCCCCAAACTCTATTCTTCACTTTCTGGCAAACAAACCCTGTTTCCGGAAATGGAGAATGATAACGAAGATTGGTTAAAACAAGATCCACGTGTGCAATATTTAATTGAACTGGTAAATGAATTAAAAACTGAAAAAATACTGGTTATTTGCGCCAATGCAAAAACTGCTGCCAGTCTGGAAAAATACCTGCAACTAAAAATGGGAATTCGTAGTGCTGCATTTTATGAGGGACTCAGTATTATCGAACGTGATCGTGCTGCTGCCTATTTCGCTGATACAGAAATGGGCGCACAAGTATTAGTCTGTTCTGAAATAGGCAGCGAAGGACGCAATTTCCAGTTTGCTCATCATCTTGTCTTATTCGATTTACCATTAAATCCTGATCTTTTAGAACAACGTATCGGCAGACTGGATCGTATTGGCCAAACAGATGTTATTAATATCCATGTCCCTTACATTGAACATTCAGCACAAGAAATAATATTTAACTGGTACGACAAAGGCCTTAATATCTTTTTACAAAGCTGTGCTGCCGCCTATGCTATTTATGAAAAATTTACCGTACCACTAAACGAGGCACTTGATAAACCTGAGACAGATATTAGCTCACTCATCGAAGAGACTAATATGTATACTAATGGCGTTAAACAAGCCATGCATGATGGTCGCGACCGATTGATTGAATTGAATTCCTGCCGTAAAGACATCGCGGAAAATATCATTAATGCCATCAAGGATGAAGAAAATCCGCAATTGCTCATGAATTACATGGAAACTATGTTTAATACCTATGGTGTTGACCATGAAGAGCATTCTGAAAATGCATGGATACTCCGTGCCAGCGATCACATGCGCACCGGATACTTCCCCGGAATCAATGAAGATAGTTTTACCGTCACCTTTGATCGTAACAAAGCATTGAGCCGTGAAGATATGGTATTCATCAGTTGGGAACATCCTATGGTAGCCGAAGCTATCGAAATGGTATTAAAAAGTGAAATTGGTAATACCTTCATTACCACCATTGAGAAAGACGGTATCGAACCGGGAACCCTATTACTGGAAACTTTCTCAAGCATTAATACTATTGCGCCGAAACAATTACAAGTCGAACGCTACCTACCGATCTCGCCATTGCGTACAATGATTAGTCAGGATAGGAAAGATTACTCGAAGGTGCTGAGCCACGATAAATTAAATATACTTTGTATGAAGATCGAACGCCAAACTGCACATGCTATTATCAAGCAAATTAAACCTGAACTTGAAAAAATGATCGACTTCGCCATCAAATTTAGTCAATCAAAATTACCAACAATTAAAGAAGAAGCACAACAGCGAGTTGACACGCTACTAGGTGAAGAAATAAAACGACTGAAACAACTGCAAAAGAAAAACGCAACTATCAGAAAAGAAGAAATCGAATTTATGGAAGAACAACACCACGCCTGCACCGAAGTCATTGCTAATGCAAAATACGAACTTCAAGCTGTTCGATTAGTTATTGCTCAGTAAGTTTTATTTAACGGCTCGGCTAAGACGCGTGCGCTTTTCGCGCGTCGTGCTTGAGCCATTTGTTATACCCTTTCATACCTGAGCTTTGGTTTTAAATATTTCTCAATATTATCAATTCCGTCTTTTAATTCTAACTTAAATTCATCTTTCTCATCTTCACCGAAATCGTCGTACATAATATCTCGTTTTTTCCGTAATAATTTTTCAATAGCTTCTTTTCTTGCATTATTAGTTTTTGGATTGCTTACAGTAAGATAATTACGTATATAAGAGAATAGTTCGTATTCTAGATTATAAATTTCTAAAAAATACTTTTTTAATTGAGTTCCCCAGAGTGCTTCCGCTTCAATTAGGTCGGCGTAAAGATTTGTCTTTTCAGAATAAACTTTTTCCCATCGGGCTTCATATGCTTTTTGTGTACCGTAAAAACTTATTTCATCTCTTGACATGTTATTAGCTTCATCCTCTGGCGGATGTGGCATTTCATAAGACCACATTGCGGAGTTTCTTACACCACTAATAGCATCGCGGTATTTAAACAATGAAATTAATAAACGTCTAGAAAGATCATATTCAGACTTCCCTTTCAGTTGACGTTGCCAAGTATTAAGCCCT
>CAYTIZ010000325.1:0-2767 GCA_964437885.1 uncultured Enterobacteriaceae bacterium | reverse complement strand
TACCTCCTGCATCCGTGCAGTCGTCGTTGCGGGACGCCTTGCAATGCATCTCGATATCACACACATAAAAACATCCTTCAATATTAAAAGGTTAAGAAGAAAATAAATGTCACATCAATCCGAACTTATTAGCACAGACATTGATGCCTATCTTGAACAGCATGAAAAGAAGCAGCTTTTGCGCTTGTTAACCTGTGGCAGCGTCGATGACGGTAAAAGTACACTGATCGGTCGTTTGTTACACGATTCGAAAATGATCTATGAAGATCAACTGGCCGCCATTACTGCAGACAGTGTTAAATCAGGAACAACAGGAGATACCGTTGATTTGGCTCTACTCGTTGATGGATTGCAAGCAGAGCGGGAACAAGGCATTACTATCGATGTTGCTTATCGTTATTTTTCAACAGCTAAACGAAAATTCATAATTGCTGATACGCCAGGACATGAACAATATACACGTAACATGGCGACAGGCGCTTCGACCAGTGACCTTGCTATCATCCTCATCGATGCGCGTTACGGTGTACAAATACAAACTCGACGCCATAGCATTATAGCTTCGCTACTAGGCATTAAGCACATCGTCGTTGCTATTAATAAAATGGATTTGGTTGATCACGATGAAGCTATCTACAACAAGATTAAAAATGACTATCTTGCTTTCACTACAAAACTGGGAAA
The DNA here is from genome assembly GCA_964437885.1 of uncultured Enterobacteriaceae bacterium. GTDB lineage: Bacteria > Pseudomonadota > Gammaproteobacteria > Eutrophobiales > Eutrophobiaceae > UBA7359. The sequence continues at coordinate 2,083 of CAYTIZ010000325.1, read as the reverse complement.
AATGGATATCCGTTTCATTCCTATATCAGCACTTAATGGTGATAACGTTGTTAACTTGAGTTCGAAAATGTCATGGTATGGCGGTCAAATGTTGATGGAAATTCTGGAATCAGTCGAAGTTAGCGCTGACCAGAACTACGACAATCTGCGTTTCCCGGTACAGTACGTCAATCGACCAAATCTCGACTTTCGTGGTTACTGCGGAACAATTGCTGCGGGAGTAGTACATAAAGGCGACAAAATCACTGTGCTACCATCAGGCAAAACCAGCACCATTCAATCGATTGTAACCAGTAATGGTGAATTAGATGAAGCATTCCCACCTATGGCTATAACCCTGACGCTGGCCGATGAAATTGATGTTAGTCGAGGAGATATGATCACGCACAATGACGATCTCCCTCAAATCAGTAATAAATTCAGTGCCAAAATTGTCTGGATGACAGAACAAACCTTGACCATAGGCAAGCAGTACTACATCAAACTTGGTACTAAAACGGTTAATGGTTCTATATCAAAGATAAACCACCTAATTGACGTTAATACGCTTGAAGAGTCTGATGCAGAGGAGCTCAATCTAAATGAAATTGGCCATTGCGATGTAACACTCACTGCCTCTGTTCCTTTTGATTCATATAATTTATGTAAGGGCACAGGTGCTTTCATCATTATTGATCGTTTAAGTAACGTCACTGTCGCTGCAGGAATGATTGTTGGCGCAGTGGAAAATGAGGAATTGCAAGCAGTACGCCAGGATGAGCGTATTGCTCGATACGGCCAACACGCTCTCACGGCATGGTTAACGGGTAAAAATAATTTACTAATAGCTCGAGAGCTTGAACGTCTGCTATTCGATATGGGACACGCCTGCACTGTTCTCGACCAGAATGAGATTGAAGGAAATATTGGAGAAATTAGCAAACTACTTAATCAGGCAGGTTTTATTTGCTTATGTAGCGTGGACAAGGACTCAATAGATAATACAGAGAGTAGTGCACTCTTCGATTGCGAGAAAAATTCCAGCCATGACATCCTGAACACCATTAGTAATAAGGCACAACTACGATAAGACTGGCAAGAGAGCCAACTCCGAACTCTGGGTCAGAGCGCTGCTTATAATTACCCAATATGCAAAAAATTTCCCCTAAGTACCTTTCTCGTTTGCCTGGCAATGCTCTGACCCAAGCCCAACGATGCTTATTTTCTGGCAGAATTTTTATTCTGGGATTAGTATATAGCGTAATTAAAAGGAGGAAATTATGTCTGATCCAAAACCTGTTGAAGCTGCAGACCTCGCAAAAAAGACATCAGAAATCACTGGTCCTGTAGACGAAGACGCCACTGTCGTAGCGTCTGAAACAGAAATCATGTGCTACTGGAACGATGAAGAATATGATTCCGGAGACCGAGTCTCTTCTGAAGGTAAAAATTACGAGTGCAGTAATGGCAAGTGGGTCGAAGTATAAAATATTTCTGAAGCTTTACCCTTTACATCAGGGTTGAAATAAAATCGTAACCACTTTCTGTTTTTATTACATCTCCGGTATGTAAAGAGAAGTTCCCCCGTCGTCTGTCTTCGAAATATGACCTCAATGTTTCTCGTATTGTTGTAAATGCCAGTTCACCCCAGGGAATGTCCTCTTCCTTGAATAGCTGTACCTCCAGACTTTCAATACCAGGCGAAAAATCGAGATCAATCAATCTGGAACGAAACATCATATAGACCTGACCAACATAGGGCAGACTAAAAACAGAAAAAAGATCCTCTATTTCAACACGCGCATTAGCTTCTTCCAGTGTTTCACGTATTCCGGCTTCCAGACTAGACTCTCCTAACTCCATAAAACCTGCTGGCAAAGTCCAATAGCCTAGCCGAGGTTCTATTGCACGTTTGCATAACAAAATCTGATCTTCCCAAACAGGAATACAACCCGCGACAATCTTTGGATTCTGATAATGGATAGTGTCACAGCTCTTACAAATATAGCGATGACGATTGTCATCATCGGGAATATCGTAAATTAATTCAGCACTACAATAGCAACAATATTTCATTAGTTATTATTATCTTTCTTAATTATTG
>CAYTIZ010000324.1:0-2772 GCA_964437885.1 uncultured Enterobacteriaceae bacterium | reverse complement strand
TGAAAGTGGAGAAGAGTAGCTAGTGTCACTGACGAATAAGAATACAATTAAACTTTTTTAGTTATAAAAATCGCATAATATGAAAATATGGGTTGATGCAGATGCCTGTCCTGTCGTAATTAAGGATATTTTATTTAAAGCGGCAAAGCGTACTGAAGTCGAAACTACGTTGGTTGCCAATCAAACTATTAATATTCCATCATCACGCTATATTAATTTTTTACTTGTTCCTTCTGGTTTTGATGTTGCGGACAATGAAATTGTTAAACAATGCGCTATTGGTGATCTTGTTATTACTGCGGACATTCCTTTGGCAGCAGAAATAATCGAAAAAGGTGGTCATGCACTTAATCCTCGTGGCGAAATGTATTCTGCTAACAATATTAAAGCGCGATTAACCATGCGAGATTTTATGGACACCATGCGATCGAGCGGAATACACACAGGTGGCCCACCCACATTAAACAAAAGTGACCGCCAGGCTTTTGCAAATCAACTGGATAAGTTCTTAACCAAGCATAAATAATTAATTGCATATATAGCACTTAGTGCTATACTTAATTTTGTTGCAAGGAGTGACAATGCGTATTTTTAAAATGAAGGGATTCCAACAATGGGCAATAAAAGAAGGCTTGACTGATGATGCGTTATTGTCAGCGGTGTACGAAATGAAAGACGGCCTGATGGACGCAAATCTAGGTGGCAGCGTTTATAAGAAACGGGTGGCATTGCAAGGACGAGGTAAACGCGGTGGAGCACGAACATTGGTTGCGTTTAAACGTGAGGATAAAATCTTTTTTATCTATGGTTTTGCCAAGAATAGGCAGTCCAATGTGAAAGAGAATGAACTAAAAGCATTGAAGTTATTAGCAACGCAATTATTAAGTTATACCGATACTGCATTAACCATTGCAAAGAACAAAAATGAATTAATAGAGGTTTCGTACGATGAGTAATTCAATACTAGAGACAGTACATAAAAGTGCAAAAGGTTTAAACAAGGCGGGCTTGCTAGATGAGATGACAATGCGCGAGTTTGATGCGCTATGTTTGCCGCCAGTAAAAGTATATAGTGCGCGTCAAATAAAGCGCATCAGAATGAAACACAAAGCCAGTCAGGCTGTGTTTGCTGCATTTTTAAATACGAGTAAATCTACTGTACAAAAATGGGAGCAGGGCCAAAAGAAACCTAATGGCCCATCATTGAAGTTGCTTAACCTGGTAGAGCAAAAAGGATTGGAGGCATTAGTTTAATCAATTCTTAACCAGCAATCTGTTCGGCCCAGACTTAATCAAAGGTTCCCTATGTATGGGAAAGACTGATGAAAATAGACTGCTTTTATTTCTCTAAATTGAAACGATAAAACGCGTTGTTTAGATAAGCAGTTACATCATTAATCTCTTCATCAAACCAGGCGAGTTCTGCCGACAGTTCACATTGGCTGATACGTGTGTGCAATTCATCAAGGCTATTTACAATTCTGTTCTCACGCGTGTACGGAGTTTCATTATGACAGCGCACGCAATTTTCATTGTGTAGTGTTTTACCATTTTCAATATCAACAGCTTGTACCGGTAAACTAAATAACAACAGTGTTATGGAATTTACCAGTACGATTTTTTTTGAGTTAATCATTAGGTAGCTTGACTTTTTAAATGCGCAATTCGTATCGGTGCTGGTGGATGCGAATCATGAAACGCTGAGTAAAGCGGATCAGGTGTTAGTGTATTTGCATTCTCACGATAAAGACTAACTAAGGCCGTAATTAAATTTTCTGATTGCGCCTGACTTGCCGCGAAAGCATCGGCTTCAAATTCATGTTGACGAGAGATGAATGAGAACAAGGGCTGCAAAAAGAAAGTAAATGCCGGTGACACTATAAGGAACAGTATTAATGCCATATAGGTTGATTCTAGTTCTACACCAAGACCATTATAAAACCATGTTTCGTTAATTAACCATCCTAGAATGGCTAAACCAATTAGAAAGACACTGCCTAATACGGAAATACGTTTCTTGATATGATTGCATTTAAAATGTCCAAGCTCATGTGCTAGTACCGCTTCTATTTCATCGTGACTGAGTTCATCGATTAAAGTATCAAAGAATACGATACGCTTATTCGCACCAAGGCCGGTGAAGTAGGCATTGCCATGTGCTGAACGTGTTGAACCATCCATGACATGGATGCCCTGACTTTTAAAACCATTACGAGTTAATAAATTTTCTATTCGCGTTTTTAATTCGCCATCTTCCAGTGGTCGGAATTTATTAAATAGTGGTGCAATAAAGGCGGGATAGGCCCACATCATAAAAATACTAAAACTTAACCAGGTAGCCCAAACATAGAGCCACCAGTAGCTGCCACTGTTTTCCATAATCCATAATACGAGTAGCAATAGTGGCGTGCCAATTAATAATCCAACGACACCATTTTTAATCATGTCCATAATAAATATTTTCGGAGTCATTTTATTAAAGCCAAAGGATTGCTCTAATTTGAAAGTTCGATAAATAGACATGGGTAAATCGAGTATTGTCATAATGGCAAAAATACTAAGAATGAAGCCTGTTCCAGTCCAGATTTCAGCTAATTCAAATGAACGCCACCAGTTGTCTAATAATTGTAATCCGCCAGCAAGCGTCCAGAGTAATAAAAATATATAACCAATAATAAGTTACGCCATGCCCGTTTTGACTTTGGCCTGGGTATAGTCGGCGGCCTTGTGGTGCGCTTCTACAGGAATTTTGTCACTGAAGGCTTCTGGCAC
>CAYTIZ010000323.1:0-2800 GCA_964437885.1 uncultured Enterobacteriaceae bacterium | reverse complement strand
TATTTCAGTTTGATTATGTTCTGCTTTATTAAGTGCATAGATTTGGTATCGTTCTACTTGGGTAAGCTGTGTATAGTGTTTCATTGCGCTCCTCTTGCTTTGGTCGGTGAGAATAAAGAGCTGTGAATGATAACGCAGCTTACCCTCTAACCAACTCGTTAAGAGTTGCACTTACTAATTGAATTCACGGTCACTAATAAACGATTTTTATCCATTTTAACTGAGGGAAGAACAACAGTATGCTAGCAAATATTCTTCCCGGAAGCCTGTAAATCAGCATGGTAAGAAGAACGTACCATAGGAGCGCTGGCCACATTCATAAAACCAAGGCTTTCTGCATACTGCCCAAGCTCTTTAAATTCATCGGGATGAACATAACGGTCAACTGGTAAATGATAGCGACTGGGTTGTAAATACTGTCCTATTGTTACCATGTCGCAACTATGACTTCTTAAATCGTCCAGAACCTGTTTAACTTCCTCTATTGTCTCACCAAGACCTAACATCAATCCGGATTTAGTCATCACAGAACTATTTTGTTGTTTGAATTTTTTGATTAATGTTAATGACGCAAAATAATCTGCACCGGGTCTGATTTTTTCATATAAGCGCGGTATAGATTCCAGATTATGGTTAAAAACGTCGGGCGGCGCTTTTTTTAAAATATCGAGAGCAATATCAATTTTTGATCGAAAATCGGGAACAAGTATTTCAACACGAGTTGTTGGACATTCTTCTCTTATTTTTTCAATACAGGAAACGAAATGGCTTGCACCTCTATCAAGTTGGTCGTCTCGATCTACTGAAGTGATCACAACATATTTCAGATTCATTATTTTAATTGCATTTGCCAGATTCGCTGGCTCATCAGGATCGAGTGCTTGAGGTTTGCCATGTGCAACATCACAGAAAGGACAACGACGCGTACATATATCTCCCATGATCATGAAAGTTGCTGTCCCATGACTAAAACATTCACCAAGATTCGGGCAAGAGGCCTCTTCGCAAACAGTGTGCAGTTTATGTTCGCGTATTATCTTTTTAAGATTTAATACATTTCTGTCAGCTGGTGCCTTGGCCTTAATCCACTTTGGCTTTCTTGACAACTTACCTTCAACGGGAATGACTTTGATAGGAATTTTATTTGTTTTTAGCTTGCCGCGTTTATCCCGCTCCGGCTGCTTGTGAGTATTATCTTGATACATGAATGCCCTTATTAGCTATGCAACATCAGATAAAATGCCATCTGATTGATCCAGATACTTAAGTAAAAAAGCTGGGAAAGTTTTCTTTACATCAGTAACTGAAATATTTTTTTTATAATTTACCAACTGCGTACAAACTAGCCCTTTATAACCACAGGGATTAATACCTTTAAATGGTTTAAGATCCATATTTATATTTAATGCCAAGCCATGATAAGTGCAGCCTTTTCTTACACGCACACCTAGAGCAGCAATTTTTTCCCTACTGACATAAACACCTGGTGCTCCTGCTTTTCGCTCAGACTCTACTCCACAATCGTTAAGATATTCAATGACAGATGATTCCATCAATGAAACCAGCTTTTTAATAGCATAAGGTCGTCGTTTTAAATCAATCAACAGATAAGCAAGTAATTGACCAGGACCATGATAGGTCACTTGGCCACCGCGATCCGTTTTTATCACCGGTATATTTGCTGTATTTAAAAGATGTTTTGTCTTATCGGACAGACCCAAAGTATAAACAGGTGGATGCTCGACTAACCAAATTTGATCTTCAGTACTGGAATCGCGCTGCTCATTAAATTCACGCATGGCATGATATGTATCTGTGTAATCTTGAATAGCCAGATCTTTTATTTGGATACTCATAGCGCCCACAACACTTTTTCGTGAGCAGTCAACTCAAGATAAATGTTATCCAACTGCTGCTTACTGTCTGCTTTTACAGTTACTGTTATGGAAATATATTTTCCTTCCTTACTAAAACGACTTTTTATTGCATTTTCAGACAGATCGGGAGCATGTTTTCTCACTATTCCAACAACCAGAACATCAAATCCGTCTTCAGCCATACCCATCGCTTTGATGGGAAACTGGCAAGGAAACTCCATAACGGTATCTTCGTCAATCTCTTGCATATTTCCTGATTTCTTATTCAATATTCCGGGTAAAAGGTTAGCATATATTCAGTCAGCTAGACGATATATACTCAGTCTTTACTCATCATCAAGCGATGTTCATGCCAAATACACTCATATCATTGAGAAACAGGGGTATTATGGGAGATAATAATACCAAGACCCAACTTTGAAAATTATAATTTTGTTATTGCAATTTTAGTAAAATAGGTCAACTATTTACATTATTAAATCATTTGCTGGAGAGGAATTATGAACATAAAAGAAAATGCGAAAAATATTGATGTATGGATTCGAGGTTTATTTATAGTTGTGTTTGCTGTCATATTTTATTTCCTTTTCATACTGATTTGGTTAATCGTTATTTTCCAATTCCTTATGAAACTCATAACGACCAACTTAAATGAGCAACTACTAGACTTTAGCGAGGCTTTAAATAAATATGTTTCTCAAATATTACTCTATATCACTTTTAAATCTGAAGAACGCCCCTTTCCGTTTAGTCCCTGGCCTGGAAGCAAAGAGAAATCTTCAGAGGAGAAAGTAACAAAAGCCGTAGAAGAAAAAGAGGAAAGCGCTGAAGAATCGTAAGTAACACCGATTTAAATGTATCTAAGGAACCTCTGATTAAGTCATGAATCGACATCTTGCGATTAAAATATCCTGTTTCTGCGT
>CAYTIZ010000322.1:0-2811 GCA_964437885.1 uncultured Enterobacteriaceae bacterium | reverse complement strand
GCCGCCATGTTCTGTTAATTCCAGTGTTACGTTTGATGATATTTCGTCTTCAGTTGGAATAGCTTCGGGGCTCATAAATGGATCATCTTTGCTGTGTAGTATTAAGGTGGGCGTGGTGATATTTTTTATAAATTGTTTGCAACTGGATTTAGTGTAGTAGTCATCGCCACTTTTGAAACCGTGTATAGGTGCTGTTACATTATGATCGAAAGAATGAAAGTCTATCCATTTGTCGAGCTTATCAATATCAAAGGGCGCGAGCCTTTCCTTAAATTTATCATGCATCTTCTTGCTGAGACGATTTATTAAATGCTGCTGGTATATTTTAGAAAATCCTTTGTTTAATTTCCTTGCACTATCAGACAAATCAAAAGGAACTGAAGCTGCCATAGCGCTAGTTAACAGGCATTTGTTCCCTTGTTCACCGAGATATTTAAGTAACACGTTGCCACCTAGTGATATACCTATGGCTGCCAATTTCCGATCTGGGTAGCGTATTTTTAATGTTTTAACGAAGATATCTAAATCGCCGGTCTCACCAGAATGATAGCCTCGATCTAACCTGTTATGTTGACCGCCACAACCTCTGAAGTGCATGAGTACGCCTTGCCAGCCCATATCTCGAATCGTTTTTAGTATGCCTTTTGCATAAGGTGATTCTATTGAACCTTCCAGACCATGTAACAGAATAACAATAGGATCAGTTTGTTTTTCTTGCGCCCAACTTAAATCAATAAAATCACCATCGGGCAATTCAAACTGTTCTTTATTAAGTGCTAATTTAATTTGTCTTCGAAATAATGTTGGGTAGAGTGTCTGCAGGTGATGATGTCTACACCACCAAGCTGGCTTGAATTCACTTGAAATTATTTTCATACATTTCATACTCATGATACTTGGAAATGCACATCCATAGCACGCCCGTTTTCATCCATGGCGGCATTGCTCCTCTTTGCAGGAAGTGGCCATGCGCATCGTCGTGCCTTGCCCTGAATGAAAACGGGCACACTCTGAACGCTGCATTTCCAAGCATCATGGGTATGGGCTGATTGCATAAGGAAGGTCGGCGATAGTGATTTCTTTATTATCAAAAAAAAGTTTTTCATTTAACATATCTAATGCAATAACGGCGAGGCCATAAAAATTTCCATCAGGATGCTTTTCAGAACTTATTATTGTGCCGACCTTGTCTTCAGATTGATTTTCGTAAATATTGACGCCCACTTTTAATTCGACTTCTGAATTTATTAGTTGCAAACGTTTATTTGCCTCACCACGATAGTGTAAACGGGCAATAACTTCCTGACCGGGGTAGCAGCCTTTTTGATAACTTAATCCATTTAATGCATCGAGATTCAGCATTTGTGGCAAGAATTGTTCTTGCGTAATTGATGTTATCCACGGAAGACCAGCAAGAATATCTAAAAGATTCCATACTGAGCTACTACTCATCGTTAATGATTTATTGAGTTCAGGTAATTTATTTATTAATGCTTCAATACTTCCTGTTATTAAATAACGACCCGAATTATCAGGATGGCAAATAATAATTAGACCATCAGCAGCATATATCTGACCTGAGTTAGTTGGGATGTCTGTTCCTAATGAAAATAGATCATTACTATTAGTATTGGCTAAACCAATCAAAGGCGATGAGTCTGTGATGTCTTCTATCGTCACATCAGATCGCATGACAAACATGTTGAGCCTTTGCTGCACAACATTTTTTAGATCTTGTTTGAATATCAAAAGATAACTTATGCCGGTATTGATAATTAAAAAATTTGTAATAACCTGGCCTTTTGGATTACACCAGGCAGAGAGTTGTGCGGCGGGTTCTTCTATTAAATTTAAATCATTAATAAACTGACCATGTAAAAATGCATGACGGTCATTGCCGCTAATTGCTAATAAAGCGAAGCCAGAGAGGGGAGAGGCTAAGGCTGTTTCTGAAATACTGATATCCGTATTATCAAATTTAATAATATCATTATCTTGTATTGTTGCTTCTTGTTCTTCCAGAAAGACTTGCCAAGAGTTTTGCATATGCTAAATCAGCTGATTTTCCGTGATTGTCGAATAAGTGTGACGATATGCATTAATTCATCACTTTCCGGCGTGTCTTTTCCCATGATCCAGTTAAGAATATCAAGATCCGCTTCGTCTAGTAGTTTTGAAAGTCCCTGTTTTTCATCGTCATTAAGTTGATCATAGTGCTGATCTATAAATTCGCGAAAGAGAATGTCCATCTCACGTATACCACGACGACAGTGCCAAAGTAGACGTGAACGTTCGATACTCATTTAGTTAACTTGAGCTATGCAAAGAAACCAAAGAATTAAAAAAGCCACAGAGTATAGTGAGAATGACAAATAAGGTCTGTAAGGTGACATGTCCACAATATTGAATTTCAGTTCTCAATGTTTTGTTGTTATAGCGTTCACTTTTCTCTGTGTGCTCTGTGGCTAATATTAGCCTTGATATTAAACAGTGCGTGACACCATTAATTTTTTGATTTCGGCAATGGCTTTGGCCGGATTCAAATTTTTTGGACAGGTGTTAGTGCAATTCATAATGGTATGACAACGATAAAGACGGAAAGGATCTTCCAATTCATCCAAACGTTCGCCGGCAAATTCATCACGACTATCTGCGATCCAACGGTAAGCTTGTAATAAAATAGCTGGGCCGAGATAACGATCACTGTTCCACCAGTAACTTGGGCAACTGGTCGAACAACAGGCACAAAGAATACATTCATATAAACCATCCAGTTCTGCCCGTTCTTCTTTAGTTTGAAGTCGTTCTGAA
>CAYTIZ010000321.1:0-2812 GCA_964437885.1 uncultured Enterobacteriaceae bacterium | reverse complement strand
TTTCATGGGGAAGTTTATCCCATTCAGGTGTACAGTTTTATTAAGCCACAACAGTATGTTCTGGTCTAATTAAATTGGACACTTTAATAAAAGACAATATCGTTAATTATTGAAGTTCCCATGGATCAAAAACAAGTATACAAGAGTTATCCGATAGAATCTAAAGAAGAAACGGTGGCGTTAGTGATCGGTCAAGATTATACGGTGTCTGAGGGAGCCAAGTCGCTTGGCATTCGAGTCAACAAACTTTACGATTGGAAAGCTAAAATTGAAGCATCAAAGCAAGGTTGCCAATTGCGTATTTACAACATAGCTCTGGCACCTGCATGCGCTTCTTTGCTATATCCCTACTATCTGGCTTTCACTTAATCTCTTGCTCATCATCAAAACTCACATCACACCATTTACAATTATAGAAATTTCTACGTCTACTCTGTATTAATTTAAGGGGTAGTTACATTACCGGTTACTGGACTGGCCTTGTAACCGGCTTTACTGTAGCCGCTATATTTCTAAATAGTTTAGTACAAATCACAACGCTAAAACTATCATAGGAAATAAAAAATAAAGTCAATGTCCAGTTTACTTAAATACCGACATCTACAAACTATGAGGTCTTTTGTTATACAAAAACTCACATCGCCAGAGACAAGTCCTCTTCGTGTTTTTCATATAAAGTAGCAATACGATCAGAAAAAGCTTTAGAAATATCACGTGATAGCAATATAGGCTTCGCTATGGTTTTTTTATCATAGCTGATCGAAGATGCCATACTCCCGTATCCTCCATATTCAGAGTTCCCCTCTTCAATATCATGAATAGATTGATTATATAGCACAATTGATTTACCAATATCACCCGCATCAATTACGTCACTCGCAAACACCGATGCATACATGCAGTGATTAATATAAGTATCGTGATTAAAATAGCTAGCCAGTTCAGTATCGGTAGAAAATTCGTGCACAAACCACAATGGAGAAAATAGCTCAGCATAATTACAATACTCATCAATTCTAGACACCAGAATTGTTGGGTAAACAATTGATTGGCGATAATCAATTTTTCCGCCATATACCATATATTCTTTAAATTTATCTAGAAACCTACCAGTCCGCGATGCGCCCTCCGGATCCATGAGCCTGCCTATTTCAGCACTATGATCATCTCTATAGTTTGATGACACTCTAATAGTCGACACACCCTCTTCCAACCTTTTAACGAATTCCTTCCTAATCGAAGAATGCACAAGAACAGCATCGGGACCAGCACAATCCTGTCCTGAATTAAAACTCTTTACATAAATTGTTTTTTTTACCGCCAATTCGATATCCGCCGACGATGTAACTATCAATGGGTTTATACCTGCACCATTGAATAAAAATATTACCCCTCGATGGAGTTTTTTGCGAACAATTAATGAATTTTTATGAGTCCCAGTAAAACATACCACATCAGAATCTACTATCCTACTAACAAAATCTGCACGTGAGTAACTCGAAATATCGATCCCCTCAAGAGAAGTAGAGGATTTAATAATTGAGACAATTTTCTCTATAGTTTTTTGTGTGGCTTGAGGTGGTCGTGCGAAAACTTTCTTAGAATACAGAGACGGAATAAGTGCAAATAATACTATCGAATATAATGGTAAATTAACAGGCAAAAAAGTGGCGTATTTATCAAGTGAAAAATTGAAATACTTAAACTCGGATCGAATATTTTCTAGACATTTTACTGACCTAACAATCTGATCCATTACTGCTTCATGAGGCTCATATTCCAGCATTACGTCAATCAATTCTGCTTCATTTTCCTTTATTGCTGCCACAAAACTTCGCGCACGTTCTTCACATTTAATTAGATCCACAATCTTCTCCTATATTTTTACAATAATAATTAATATTACGAATAAATATCCTCATCGGAACTTCAAAAGCCACTATGGGTCTCCATAATTCTAATAAATATAACGATTTTTTCCTCAGACTCGCTAAATCAGAAAACGTGTCCAATACACATATTTGAGGGCCCAAAATCATTGCAGACCATACGAGCGCATCATGTATCTCATTAATTGGTGAAGCATCAATTAAGGTAGAATTCACCGCATTATCAATTGCACAATTAAACTCGTTAACAGATAAGAGCTCACCCGGATATTCTATATCAGGCGGATGGCATAATTTCCGATGAAGATAAAAGTAAAAATCTCTAAACTTATTATCGATTTTTACCTTAAACTCGTAACTATCGACAAGAAAAAATATATCTATATCTGAACTTAGAGTATGAGTAGCACGAGCAAAACTACCTACTACTATAAAATAGCTTTCTTCTGGGCCTCTTACAAATTCTGAGCAAAATTTCAAACATTCATCTACAACTAAAGATGCACTTCCTCTATATAAACTATTATCAATTGAATTAGAAATCGATGCGGACATCATATTCTCTCAAACGACTCAATACCCAATAGAGAAAAAATAGTTTCCACTATTAAAATAAAACGGAGGGTCAGCTGAATTCGGAATTTCGTTTCGTCTATAGAGCAATTTTTAAGTACCGGAACTGTTTCATAAAAACGGTGATAATTCTTAGCAAGATCGTATATATATGTACAAAGTATGCTAGGGCGATGCATCTCTGTCGCAATTTCAGTGACATTTCTTACTCGGATCATTTCCAAAATGAGATCTCGCTCTGCTTGTACTAAAATTATAGGTATAACTAAGCTAACCATATCGGTATATTCACTATTCTTAAGTAGTGATTTCGCTCTTGTTAAAGAAAATATTATATATATTGCTGTTTT
>CAYTIZ010000320.1:0-2819 GCA_964437885.1 uncultured Enterobacteriaceae bacterium | reverse complement strand
GGGACAGCCCCAAGATTTATTATAGTGATAATGTCGCCGAAACAGAAATTCATAGATTACTCAATAAAATACAAACCACATGGTTATCCTCAAAGACTAATAAAGAACCAGTAATCCACTGTGCGTCTTAATGAATAAAATCTCGGCGGACCATTTTCACCACAAATCAAATATATTTTTACTGCAATATCTATTTCCGGGTTACCGACAACATGATCGATATCTAATGCCTCACCACCTTTTTTCAAACAACTCGTGGCAATTTTTTCTTGTAATTTTGCCCTGTGGTTACGAATATAATTAATATCTGCTGCATTACTACAGAGACGTATGCCATCACAAGAACTGCCAATCCATTGCTCTATGTCACCTGCCGCAAGTAACTTTAAGCCTTGTAAAAGTGCATGATAGACAGTGCCTTTTTTGGGTTCGATCAGACCTGACTCTGCATTAAGTAATAATGGAGTGTTCATTAAGCTAAACACTAATAAAATACTAATCTTGGAATGTTTTATCATATCTGAAATCTAGCACTTAATGTGCCACGTGAAAGCCTTTAACTTCTACGATAAACCTGAAAGAGTAAAATCAGGGATTTTATTGATCAGGAACGAGCATTGCACCTTCACCGACAATGACAGCAGGACCACCAACACGGATTTTCAGAGATTCATTTTTCTTTTTATCCATTTCAATATTCAATAAGCTCTTACGTATTGTCGCAGACCCTCGATCAATGACAAAAGTGTGTGTTCCTTCACTTATATGATCGTGATCACATAAATAACTTGTAAAAGCAGGCATAGCTGAACCAATTGGAGGGTCATCATGAATACCAATATCTGGTCCTAATAAGCGAGCATGAAAATTAGAGTATTTCACATCGGTTTCTTTTGAAAAAAGTAATATCTCTTTTGCCATGCAGCTCGGGGCAATTGATTGGCTCCAGATATTAAAATTAAACTTTGCCTTCCTTACTGCCGAATAACTTTTTACAGGGACAACCAAATAAGACTGATCAGTGAATACCAAACGAGACTGAAATTGAGAGTTATCAACATCAGATTTATTCAAGGAAACAACGGCAGCAATATCCTTATCAACTGGAACAAAACGATCAATAACCGGACTTGTTTCCAGAGAGAACTGAATCAATGATGGTTTTCCTTCTTCTTGCGAGACGTTCGCTTCAATTACACCAATATTTTGTTCTATTAATAGTGGTGTATGTTTTTGTTCGAGCTTGATATCACCAATAGAGGCTAAAACATGTCCTACTGCAATAATTGGATGTCCGGCAAAATCAATTTCTGTAAGTGGTGAAAATATTCGCATACGTCGTTCTTCCTTTCCATTACTGGGAGAAAAAACAAAAGTCGTCTCGGAAAGATTTAATTCTCTTGCAAGTAATTGCATGTCTTCCTTATCAAGGCCATCGGCATCAGGAAACACAGCAATCTGCGCACCGTCAAATGGCTTATCCGTAAACACGTCTACGATGTAATATTTATATTGCATAGATTTCACCTATTTAATGTCCGCACATTGTTACGCCTACCTGTGGCATTTTAGCCAAGCCAGTTTCTCTCGCATGTTCTTCAAAACCTTTATTCTTCCAGAAGAATGCACCTGGCATAGTTGTGGGTATCACCATGATATAAAATAATGCGCGACTGACTAATGAAGTTATCAACATAATCCCCGCTAATACTGACCAAAGAACCAGACCTTGCCATGCTCCCGGGAGTTGTACTGAAGCTAATATAAAAATAGAAACAATGCTTATCCCGAGAATGATATTTCGAGCAATATAAGTATTCCCATATTGTGTTGTTAATAAAGAATAAGAGGCAGCACCTTCTCCACTATTTCTATTTAAATCACGTGCATGGAAGATATGTCCAATGGACTCAAGTAATAATCCAAAAGCAATAAAACCAGCCAGACCTGTAGTTAAACCAAGAATATTAGTTCCAGCGATCAACGCTAATGGAATACAAACAAGCCCAATCAAGATTCCACCCAAACTAAACATCGTGCCAAAGAAGGAAGTAAGTACCTGCCAGTGATTCCAGAATGGACGTGCCTTGATACGGTATATCGAGTGCATGAAGTAAAGACCAATCAGACCAGCTATGACTGTAAGGCAAGCAAATGCATTTGTTGTCATATTTAATATAGACGAATCAAACCATGGGATATAGCCACTAACACTATTAAAAATAGTACCTGCCTCTATCCAGTTAAAAATACCATGATTTAAACTTGATAATATAGCGACCGCGATCATGCAATTTAGAAATATTGAAACACCCAATGCCTCTCGACTTAAAGGCGAATGACGAAGATTATTAAAACCGCGATAAAATCGAATCGGTTTTCCTAAATGCTGCGTGGAAAGTAATAATACAAATGCCTGTAGGCCAATAACTGAAAACAGAAACGGCACATAAATATTTGAGGTATTCAAAGTTTGCAAACTTTCCACGCCGAACAAGGCACCGACAAATGTAATTAAAAATGCGCCGATGGCTGCCTGAGTTGATAATGTAAAAATAACCAGAGGATTTTCACGTGAACTCAATTTGGCAAGATTCCATTGACGATCTTTAATTTTCTTTTTATCAACAGTCGGTTTATAAACACCACTACTGTCTTTCTTGTGATATTTTATCGGTGCTGAATCTGTACGTGTAAATTCTCTAGGCATACTTTTTGTTTGCTGAAAGCGGATATTTGGGTTCGTGATAGATGGATCAGGAAAACCGGGTATTGACGTTTTCTTTTGTTCTCTATTTTCCGGCGTCGTCTCAATAACA
>CAYTIZ010000319.1:0-2825 GCA_964437885.1 uncultured Enterobacteriaceae bacterium | reverse complement strand
CAATTTATTAATACTGATTATGGGTATATAGAAAACTTATAAATTCATTTTTCTGATAAAGATATTTTTCGTATCATTTTTTCATTATTGAACAATTTGCCATCTTCAAAAAAATATTAATTATTATAAGGGTAAATAATGAGCGTTGAAGAACATCGTAAATCAAGTCCAAAACAAGTTGAGTGTTGGGTCATTACTGCTTCCGACACACGTGGTTCGAAAGAAGATATCAGCGGTGACATGATTGTTAAAAAACTTGAGGCAGCAGGTCATCTTGTTAAAGGGCGTAGCTGGACTAAGGATGAGCCCGAGGAGATTTGCAAAACACTGGATGAAGTAGTGAATGCACGTGCAATTTTTCTTACTGGTGGTACTGGTCTGACCAAAAGAGATATAACCTGGCAAGTTGTGGAGGCGTATTGCGATGAACCATTACCCGCTTTTGCAGTGCTATTTACACAACTTAGTTATAACCAGGTTGGTAGTGCAGCAGTACTTTCCCGTGCCACAGCCGGGATTAAAAGAAACCGGAGTCAATTTATTGTAGCGCTACCCGGCTCGTCAAAGGCCTGCGCGCTGGCGGTAGATGATATCTTGATTCCAGAACTGGCACATATTGTCGGGCATTTGGATAAATAACCCTGAATTTTATACATCTTCAATTATGTATTTGAATGTCATTGCTCAGAGCATAAAAATATTCTTGTGTGGCCGCAATAATTAGTTTGTTCTCATCATAAATAACAGCATTCAGTTAAGATCTGATCTAGATCAAAGAATTGTTTGAAGGAGTTGACCGATAATCCCCTGTTATCTGAATTCGAATAGAAACATTAAAGTTGATATGTAAGGAAACCACGAATATATCTCGCCATAAAGCGACAATACTCTTAATCAGATTAAGCTAAATTACAGAATTAAACAGGGTTTTAATAAAATGCAAGTAACAGATGAACTCATTAATGAACATTACTTGATTTTAAAGTATCTCGATCTGATGGAAAGATATATCGAATTCAGTTAGACAATCAAGAATGAGAATATTCTACTGGAAAAAGCACAAGACTTTATCAGTTTCTTCAATGTATTTACGGATACCTATCATCATGCAAAAGAGGAAGATGTTTTATTTAAATATTTGCAGGCACCCGGTTTCTTGTCAAATTGCAATCCATTACTAGTTATGCCGTCCGATCATGATAAGGGTAGAATGTATGTTCGCAGTATAAATACTGCATTGATAAATAGTAATATAGAAACCCTGTGTGAAAATGCCTATGCTTATTCTCAACATCTTAAACAGCACATTTTCAAAGAAGATACTGTTCTTTTCCCGACGGCAGAAAATGAAATATCTGATAAAGATAAAATTGTCCTGGAGAATGAATATAGGCAAATAGAGGAAAAATTGAATAGACGAGTAATCTGGAATGAATATGAAGAAAAATACTCAGCATTGGAGAGCTATCTGAACAGTAAAATATCGGTAGCTGTATAACAATTACCTGGACTGACTGCAGTATTATAGTGAGAGGTCTGTATGCAACAGGAGGTTAAGATTTGAGTGCTGACTATTTGATCAAATTTGATAATATACTGGAACTAACCCTTTTCGATAAATTAGATAAAGCTAAACAAATAGCAACCCGAAATATCGCAGTAGAAAATCGTTTCACACTACAAGAATTGAGAATATTTATCGAGTCTGCCATTGATCTGACTATCTGGAATGAAGAAAGTCTTATGTCCCAATGGCAGCTATGGAGACTCTCCACGGATCTGAAAGGACGAGAATTCAAAAAATGGGCGTTCAACAAACTAGAAGAACTACTGGTTGAATTACGTGAGAAAGAAAATGATTATTCAGCTGGGCTTGCAAAGAATCCTTCTTATAGAAATCAAAAAGTAACCACATTAAAAGAAACATCGGATACTATAATTTTTGGAAGATGTCCTGTTTATTCCAAAGCAACCTTATGTTGCAATCTACAAACTATTGATGCGGTTAAAAACTGCGGGTTTGGATGCAGTTATTGTAGTATCCAAACGATGTATACCGATGACAATATTTTGTTTGATGAACATTTTGGTCAAAAGCTGGATGCGATAGAACTGGATCCGAATAAACATTACCACATCGGGACGGGTCAATCTTCAGATGCGCTGATGTGGGGTAATACCAATGGCATACTGGATGATTTGTTTCGTTTTGCACGGAAGTGGCCAAACGCATTAATAGAGTTTAAAACAAAATCGAAGAATGTGGACTATATTCTGCTATCAGATATTCCTAATAATATTATATGTTCTTGGTCATTGAACCCTGACATTATTATTGATAACGAAGAACATCTGACGCCGAGTTTGAATAAGCGTCTGAATGCTGCCCGGTCTGTTGCCGATAAGGGTATAAGGGTAGGGTTTCATCTTCACCCAATGGTAATCCATAAAGGATGGCAAGAAAATTATCAGGCACTAATCAAGGATGTAATTGCTCAGTTCCTTACCGATGAAGTTGTCTTTGTTTCTTTTGGTTCACTGACCTTTCCAAAACCTGTTATCAGAAAAATAAGAAGCTACGGTATACAAAGTAAAATTCATCAGATTCCGATGACCTCAAATCCTGAAGGAAAAATGACATATCCCGATAATATAAAAGAACAGTTGTTTTGTCATGCTTACGAATCTTTTAAGCCTTGGCATGGTAAGGTTTTCTTTTATCTTTGCATGGAAGAAAAAAAGCTATGGGAGCATACCTTTGGTAAAATATTAGGGTCTTCATCAAATCGAGTGGGTAGAGTTCATGGGTTTACACCTTCCGGATA
>CAYTIZ010000318.1:0-2830 GCA_964437885.1 uncultured Enterobacteriaceae bacterium | reverse complement strand
CATGTAAACGTGCCGGTGCTGATGGAATCCTGACTTACTATGCTAAACAAGTTGCTGAATGGCTTAAAACTGAATAAAAAAACTACAGGCGCCTATATGAATGTAGGCGTCTGTAACTAGTCTTTTAAAAATAGTTAAACACCAACTTACAAATCAAGTCCCAACTGCTTTATCTTTCGCGTTAATGTATTTCTTCCCCAGCCTAAAAGTTTTGCGGCATCTTGACGGCGACCACCTGATTTTTTTAATGCTTCTTCAATTAGAATTGTTTCAAATCGCGGCACCGCATTTCGCAATAGCTCTGTATCACCCTGCGACAAACTCGATTCAGTCCATTTACGAAAAGTAGATTCCCACTCATCGGATACTTCAACAATACCCGCATCTTGTCTTAACTCGGGAGGAAGGTCATCGATATGAATCTCTCCACCCGATGCCATTACCGTTACCCAACGACAAAAATTTTCAAGTTGTCTGACATTTCCTGGCCAGGGCAATCCTGCAAGATAAGCCGCTGTCTCAGGCACTAACTGTTTAGTTTCTTCATCTAATTCGCTCGCCGCCAAGCTGAGAAAATGTCTAGTCAGATCAACAATATCTGTTCTTCTTTCTCGCAAGGAAGGAACATGCACTCTTATAACATTTAATCGATGTAACAAATCTTCACGAAATTTTCCTTCTTTAACAAGCTGTTCCAGATTTTGATGTGTTGCGGCAATGACTCGCACATCTACCTTGATCGGAGTATGACCGCCGACACGATAAAATTCACCTTGTGAAAGGATACGCAACAAACGTGTTTGTAAATCCGCTGGCATATCTCCAATTTCATCAAGAAATAGTGTGCCTCTATTTGCTTGTTCAAAACGACCCAAACGCTGTGCAGCCGCGCCAGTGAAAGCACCTTTCTCATGACCAAATAGTTCCGACTCAAGCAAATCTTTTGGTATCGCCGCAGTATTAATAGCAATGAAGGGATGTTTTGATCTGGGGCTATGTACATGTAATGCACTTGCTACCAATTCTTTACCCGTACCGGTCTCACCGGTAATTAATACGGTAAAATTTGAACTGGAAAGTCGACCAATCGCTTTAAATACTTCCTGCATCGCAGGTGCTGAACCAATAATAGAAGTACTTACCTCCAGCGTTTCTGTAACAGGGGCAACACTATTTTTTTGCTTATGCGTAATAGCACGTTTAACCAGACTAACAACTTCATCCACATCAAACGGTTTTGACAGATATTCAAATGCTCCACCCTGAAACGCAGAAACCGTCCTATCAAGATCGGAATACGCCGTCATAATAATGACCGGAATATCCGGGGACTGCTGTTTAATTTGTTCCAGTAATGTAATGCCATCCATGCCAGGCATACGGATATCAGAAATAATAACATCCGGTTCCTCGTGACGTATCTTTTTTAAAACTTCTTCAGGATTGGAAAAACTTTGAATTTCAACATCCGTCTTTTGTAAGGCTTTTTCTAAAACCCAACGAATAGATTTATCATCATCAACTATCCATACTTTCTGTTTCTCACTCATCACATTGTTCCATTGGCAGTAAGATGCTGAAATAGGTGTCATCGTCTTTACGTTCATAATTAATTAAACCACCATGAGATTGGATGAGTTGTTGAGCAATTGATAAACCAAGTCCAGTACCCTCTGCACGACCTGTCACCAATGGATAAAATGCACCTGCTTCAATTTCAGGCGGGATACCAGGACCATCATCAATAATATCGAGTTCAATGATATGCCTGTTCAACTGATGCTGGATTGTTACCTGGCGTTGAATCCGTGTCCTTAAAGTAATTGTACCGTCATCATCAATTGCCTGAACGGCATTACGGATCAGATTTAATACAGCTTGAATAATCTGTTCTCGATCCGCATTGATATAAGGAATACTTGGATCGTAATCTTTGTTGAAATTCAGCGGACGTGAATTCTCGGCACGAACAACGGAAATAACATATTCAAGGACTTCATGAATATTCATGCCTGATTTTTTGGGTTGATTGCTTGTCGTGAGCATACGATCAACAAAATTTCTTAAACGATCAGATTCATTGATAATGATCTGAGTGTACTCAAGCAGATCCTTATTATCCAGTTCCCGTTCCAATAACTGGGCAGCGCCACGAATTCCGCCTAATGGGTTTCTAATTTCATGAGCCATACCCTGCACTGATTCTTTCGCAGCTTCTTGCACCGTTTGTTGATTTACTTCTTGCATGACACGAACGAATGCATCTGCATCAACCAACTCCACCAAAATTTCTTCCGCAACATTATTCACCACAACGGGCGTAATCGTGCAATCCACTTTAATTTTCTGACCATTATTCAAATGCAAATCTACGCCACGCTCGATGCATGTACTTTCAGAAAAAAGGACACGTTGCATAGACTCATAGAAAAACGACGAATTCGGCCAAATTTGTCTAGGTGTCATTCCTGAGACTCGCTTATTACTGACTGACAACAATCCTTCGCCTGCACTATTTATGGACAGAAGATGAAGATCTCTATCAAATAACAGAACAGCCGTTGCCAGATGTTCAACAATCCGTACTGACGTTTCATTTGATAAACTCATAGTCTGCTCATTATTGCACTTTTTTAGTGCGTTTTTCATGCTTCCCCCTTGCCACTGATAGGTCATTACATTTTATTTTAAATAAAACAATGACTTAAGAACAAACAAAAAATAATTATTTTTTTATACCTGATTAGAGCAAGAAGCAGACCAGCTGCATTACAAATGATCAGACGATACAGAAATCTATTCTGAGTCTGTTGCGAATAGGAAACTTATC
>CAYTIZ010000317.1:0-2843 GCA_964437885.1 uncultured Enterobacteriaceae bacterium | reverse complement strand
GACACCCGCTGAAGCTATCAATGCTGGAAGTCATTATCTTGTTATTGGTCGACCAATAACGAAAGCAGAGGATCCTCTTGCAGCACTGGATGCAATTAATAAAGAAGTTAATACGATTATTTGATTTGCCACAGAGTACACAGAGAAAATATATAAAATAAATCAAAAATGGCATGTCTTTGTTCTTGAATTCTGTTCTTTTTATCTTGTTGTTTTGGCTTTTTCTCTTCTTTTCTCTGTGTCCTCGGTCGCTGTTCCCGACGCGCCTCTACCTCCTGCGTCCATGCAGTCGTCTGTGGCTCATAATTAATTTTTAAGGAACTATAGAATAAATGTCAGACTTCGCACGACAAAATGTTTTGTCTCCAAAACTACCTGAATCTGGTCAGACCAGGTCAAACTGGTCTCGTTTATACGGCAGCGCAAAGTCACTTGCTATTGCCAATATGGCAATGCAAACACAGAAACCTGTTTTAGTTATAACAGCAGATACAATTAGCGCCGTTAATTTAATCAATGAATTAAAAGTTTATATAACTGATTTGCAGGCAACACCCGTTATTACTTTCCCGGACTGGGAGACTTTACCTTACGATCCTTTTTCTCCTTATCAGGATATTATTTCGGAACGTTTACAAACCTTGTTCGATTTGTCGACGTTAAATCAAGGTATCCTGGTTGTTCCCATTACCACAGTAATGCACCGTTTATTACCTAGTGAATATTTATTAGCAAATAGCATGGTATTAAATGTTGGACAATCAATTAACCTTGAGGATTTCAGAAAACAATTAAACCAACAGGGATATCGTTTTGTCGAGCAAGTGACAGAGCATGGTGAAGTTTCAGTAAGGGGTTCCTTGCTAGATATTTTTCCCATGGGAGCAAGCGATCCTTTTCGAATTGATCTATTTGATGATGAAATTGATAGCATTCGACTGTTTGATATTGAAACACAGAGATCAAGTAAAAAAATAGAGTCCCTTCGTGTTTTGCCTGCCCGAGAAGTTGCACTAATTGATGAAGGTATTGCTCGTTTCCGCGCAAATTGGCGTGCATGTTTTGAGGGGAATCCAGGACAATGTCCTATCTATAGTGATGTTAGTCAATCTCTGGCACCTGCCGGAATCGAATATTATTTATCCTTGTTTTATGAAGAAACCAGTAGCTTGTTTGATTATACGCATGATGATTCCATTCTGGTTCTGGATGAAGGGATAAAAGAAGCGGCTGAATTATTCTGGGAAGATATAGAGTCTCGTTATGAACAGGGGCGTTACGATGTTGAACGTCCACTCTTGCCTCCGCGCGATGTTTTTCTGAATATAAATGATTTATATACAGAATTAAAACAATTCCCGCAGATTCATATATCGAATCTTTCTACGGAATCTGGCACGGCTCTAGTTGAATATGATACTGAGATGCCAATAAATCTTTCTATCGATGCGCGTGCAAAAGAACCATTGACGTTAGTCAAACATTTTCTGAATGAATTCGAAGGTCGTGTATTGATTGCAGCTGAAACGCAAGGTCGTCGAGAAACGATCATGGAATTATTCAAGCAACATGGTGTGCCAGATAAAGTTGAAAACTGGAATAGTTTTCTGCAAAGCGAAATTAAATTTGCTATCGCCATCATGCCTATCGAACATGGCTTGATTATTCATGAACCAAACGTTGCTGTTATTACCGAGGCACAATTGTTTGGCGAACGTGTTATGCAACGGCGTTTACGAAAACGCAAACAACAAGATGCCGATGCAGTTGTTCGTAATCTGACGGAATTAAGAGTTGGTGCGGCGGTTGTTCATGAAGAACATGGAGTCGGTCGTTATCTTGGTTTAGTTACCCTTGATGTGGGTGATGTTCTGGCTGAATTTATTCATCTTGAATATGCAGAAGGTGACAAGCTATATGTGCCGGTTGCTGCGCTGGATTATATCTCTCGATATACCGGACTTGATCCAGAACATGCACCTTTGCATAAATTAGGCAGTGGTCAGTGGCAAAAAGCTAGACGTAAAGCCGCCGAGAAAGTTTACGATGTTGCTGCTGAATTACTTGAGTTACATGCGCGTCGTGCAGCAAGAAAAGGCATGTCTTATGAATTAGATCAAGATGCTTATTATACTTTTGTACAAAACTTTCCTTTTGAAGAAACACCCGGGCAACAGGATGCTATCGATGCAATGATAGCTGATATGTGTAATGACAAACCGATGGACAGGCTTATTTGCGGTGATGCCGGTTTTGGTAAAACTGAAGTTGCCATGCGCGCCGCCTTCATCGCTGTACAAAATAACAAGCAGGTTGCGATATTAGTACCAACGACATTATTAGCGCAACAACATTATCAAAATTTTATTGATCGATTTGCTGATTGGCCAGTACGTGTTGAATTACTGTCTCGTTTTCGAACAAAAAAAGAATCAGATATAGCCTTGGCTGCCATGGCCGATGGTAAAGCGGATATTGTTATAGGAACGCATAAGCTCTTACAAAGTGATATCAATTTTAAAACGCTTGGTTTGATTATTATTGATGAAGAACATCGTTTTGGTGTGCGTCAAAAAGAAAAGTTTAAAGCATTGCGCACAGAAATTGATGTATTAACGCTAACGGCGACGCCGATACCAAGAACATTAAATATGGCGTTATCAGATTTACGTGAACTTTCTATTATTGCCACGCCGCCATCACGCCGTCTTGCGGTAAAGACTTTTGTCAGAGAACGAAGTGATATTTTATTAAAAGAAGCCATGTTGCGTGAGATTAAGCGTGGAGGACAAGTTTTTTATTTACATAATGAAGTTAGAACAATAGAAAAAACAGCTGCAGAG
>CAYTIZ010000316.1:0-2884 GCA_964437885.1 uncultured Enterobacteriaceae bacterium | reverse complement strand
AAGCACTTAGAACGATGAGTATCAGTCTTTGCTTTAAGCATGATAGGTCATTTCAAAGTTAACGAGACAGCAATGATATATTTTATATTATAATTTCTTCGGTATGTAAATTGCATAAACAATAGCTATCAAAAAACTTAAATTTATGGGGTATTTTGTTCTATTTTTAATAAATGCCCATTGTCAAACTAGGCAGGACTACCTTCTGTCCAATGGCAGACAAAAATAATAATTAATTCGCCATCAGAAAACATGGATTATACGTGAGTATTATTTCAGCCCGTATTCTATTAGTAACTGATTTCAGTAAATCAGTTCTGCCGCATAATATATTGTTGCAACTTACTATTTTCGTTGTACTTCAATTTTTATATAGTATTCATGTCAATGCAGAAATTCGTGTTGGTATGACAACCCCTCTTAGTGGTCCACTTCATGTCTTGGGAAAAAATGCGCTGGCCGGCATTGAAGCATATTTCCATCGCGTTAATGAAAATGGTGGGATACAGGGTCAGAAACTTCGATTAATTGTAGAAGACGATGGTTATGAGCCTCGGCTAGCCGCACCCAATATGCGCAAACTAATTGAGCAAGATCAGGTTGTCGCTGTTATCGGCAATGTTGGCACTCCGACAGCCATTGTTACACTACCCATAGCTATTGAAAAAGGAGTTCCCTTTATCGGCGCAATAACAGGCGCGCCGTTACTACGAAAAACACCACCTGACCGCTATATATTTAACTACCGTGCAAGTTATTCTGAAGAAGTTACGAGCATGATCGATGGTTTGTTAAGCATAGGAATAAAACCAGAAGAAATCGCCTTGTTTACACAAAGAGATGCTTACGGCGATGCCGGTTATGAAGGTGCTATAACCGCTTTAAATAATCGCGGATTTATGGATACACATTTTCTTGCCCATGGTCGCTATACGCGTAACTCCTTAAACGTTGAAGGTGCTCTGGCAACGATACTCGATTCCCCTATAGAACCTCGTGCAATAATTATGGCCGGTGGTTATGCACCATCAGCAAAGTTCATCAAGCTGGCAAAAGAAGATTTACCTGATTGTCTTTTTCTAAATCTGTCATTCGTTGGTGGTATTGCACTAATGAACGAGCTCGGACATGAAACTAAAAATGTCATCATTACTCAAGTCGTACCGAATTTTAAATCAGACTTGCTAATCGCTAAAGAATTACGAAAAGACTTGAAACAATATTTTCCTGATATTGAACCCAGCTTTATTTCTCTGGAAACTTATATCGTTGCCAAAATTTTTGTCGAAGCCTTACGCTCTATACCAGGAGAGATACATAGAGAATCATTAGTTGAGTCGCTAGATAAACTTTCCAAGCTTGATATTGGACTGGGACTAGATATTACCTATTCAGAATATAAACATCAGGCAATACATAAAGTCTGGCCCATGATGATAAAAAATCAACAATTTGTCCCTGTCGATTGGGCAAAACTTAATATATATCCATGAAAAAATACTTGAATAAGATCGATATTAAGCAACTTCTTAAATTTGTTTTTTATTCGAGCAGCATTGCCATAGCTATTCTGGCTACATCTACAATTATAATAGAAAAATTATCATTAGATTCTAAAAATAAACTAATAAACCATGTGATAGAAATAGAAATCATCATAACTAATTTAAACAACTCTATTACTACATTAATAAAACGTACTGCCGATATAGCATTGTCAGAAAACATAGATGAACTTAAATCAGCTTCGAAAAGAAAAGAACTGGAACAAGCATTAACTAATGATTTAATAACTCTGAGAGGATTACTTCATACTACTACAGACGATGTAATGTTAATTAAAGATTTTAAGAATATATATGAAAGATTTATCGCCGCGGATGATGAACTTCTTAAAAAACAAGCCAACCTAATTATCCTGAATGAACGACTGCGAGTAAAAAATCTAGTTCTCGAAATTTATGTCAATAATATTATTGCTGCCGTTGAGGCTGCCGCAGGAAAAATTAAATTAAAAGCTAGCCGTGCCAGGCGTGCATGGATCACTAAAAACATTAGCGATGATAAAACGCCAACAACTAATGAATTTATAAAAAATAAAAATCTGTCAGCACAACAACAACGAGTTGAAAATGTCAGCCATCAGGTTCAATTAAGCGCAATTCAAATTGTTCGACTTAGTCGCAAACTATTACAAATCAGTAACCGGGATGCATTAGTCAGTGTGCGTGACAATGAAATAGCCCAGGAAATAAGTCAGATAAGAATTTCACTAAATATTCTTAGAGCCGATCTAAAAGAACTGCCGGAGCTGATGAAAGATGTTAGCAACGTCAGCGTCTCCATGGATTATTTAATCCATATATTATTAGAAGATCAATTCTCTATATACAACTTAAGAACGCAATCCCTTGATCTAAAGTCCAGTCTCGATTCGCACCTGCATAATAAAGTGTATAAAAATGCAGATACTCTGGTAGAAGTAATTGGCGAGCTGGGAAAACATATTCGTAATATTATTGATTCAAATAAAATAAAAATAGAAACAAACTCGAAAATTAAATATTCGATCACCGTCTTGTTAAGTATCCTCGTAGTTATTTTTATTACTTTAAGCTTACGCACATTAAAACGTAGAATCGACAAGCCTTTACAACTTATCAGTGGTGCCGTAGATGATTTATCAAATGGCGAATTAGCTTCTCGCCTGAATCCGAATGATTTTGCTAAAGATGAATTCTTGCTGGTTGCAAATTCATTTAACCAATTTGCAGAACGAAATGAACAACTCATCAATGAACTCTCTTCTACCCATGAAGCGTTACTTGATAATCAACATCGTCTCAATGCAATACTTGAAAATGCACTAGTTGGCATTGCACAC
>CAYTIZ010000315.1:0-2898 GCA_964437885.1 uncultured Enterobacteriaceae bacterium | reverse complement strand
AGGTAATATGATCAAATCGAAAAGGTTATCATATTTCCTGGGACTCTATTCCCGCATGGGTATGCACACAATGCGGCGAACCGTATTTTGAGGCAGAGGAAATTAACCACATCCAAATGGCTCTGCAAAAAATAGATCAGGAAACAGGAAATTTAACTAGAAAAACTGCCTAGTAAATTCAAGGTTCAAGACGCGACCCCAAATATTTTTGAGCTGATAATTTAATATTCTTTTTTGTATTGGTTTCGCCTAATGGCGAGTCACTTTTCTTTGCGTGACCAAAGAAAAGTGACTCGCTATCAAGCGAAATCAGATTTAATTTTAAGGTATAAAACTAAAAGGACTACTCCAGCCCAAAATATTTTTATAAAAGAAATAAAAAGAAGTAGAGGGTATCAACCATGATGTCGTTTCAAGACATTGAACTTGAACCAGAGGTTCAAGTGGGCATCTTAGGTTGCGTTTCAGGCTGTCCACGTGGATGGATGGCACAACAACACAACTTTCAGACTCCCTGTATTATATCTTATCGGCTCAAGTTACCACGAGTATGATAACGAGCATCACAGAAGATACCCAAGTTCAAATCCTATCAGCCCTGAGAAATTTGAGTATCAACCATATCCAGTTGAGTGTCTCTTACCAAGGCTTCATTAATCTTATTTTGCAATCGTTTCAGGGTACTGTCTACATTAGAAGTATAGTCCTGATTATCTTTTTTGTATGCGAGCAATTCGTTGGTAATATTTAATGCCGTCATCACGGAAATTCGTTCTGATCCGATGACACCACCGCTTTTCATTTCGTCCATTTTTTGATTAAGATAATCAGCGGCATGGCGCAGTGATTCTCTCTCGCTTTCCTCGCAATTAATCAGATACTCTTTTTCAAGGATAGTGACGTTTATAGGAGATGTATCGCTCATGTACGTGTTTCCATAGCTCGTAGACGAGAAATCATTGATTCGATACGGGTTCTGGCTTGCTCAGTCTTTTCAATCAAGGTAGCACGTTCATTTACCAGACTGTCTTGTTGGTTTCGTAGGGCAGAATTTTCTGTTTTTAGTTGGCCAACAGTACTAATTAATTCATCAACTCGCGATTCGAGTGCTTCAAGGTCTGTATTTTCGTTGTTGTCATTGCTCATGATAGTTTCCTGATACCAGTTCCAGCGTGAACCAGCGTTATAGTTGATTTATCATATATACCCATGATACTTGGAAATGCCTATTCATAGCACGCCCGTTTTCCAAGTATCATGGGTATAGCCATCAATATAAAGTGCCTGAATTAACTGGTCAACTGGTGATCACAAATAGAAGATGCTATACGCCGCTTCCTGTTATTATTGTGCATCAAAAAACAAGCCTTTAGTTGAAGCCGGACAAGAAAAAAGTGATGAAAGTCGATTATGACGAAGTAAATGCGGAATTGGGTGCAGTACATGCTGGAGTACGGGTTTCAGAGTGCCACGGCTTCTTGTGTGGCCACTTTTGTGTAAGCAATACGATAGCGGCAGACTCATGGCGAGATCATTTGCTGGGTGGGATTGATGATGCAGCCAATGTCGATGATTGTTTAGCTATTCTTACTCAGTTAGCGAATCAGGTTAAGCAAGAGGTTCTGTCTGAAGAAATTTCTTTCGCATTACTCCTGCCGGATGATGAATCCGCTATCGGTGAGCGTTCTAGTGCGCTTGCCGAGTGGTGTGCCGGTTTTGTCAGTGGTCTGGGAATCGGTGGACTGGGTGAAAAATTGCAATTAAATGATGAATGCGATGAATTTGTTAAAGATGTGGTCTCACTCTCGCGTATGGAGACGACAGTTGAAGATGGTGAGGATGCTGAATCTGCATTATTCGAAATTATTGAATATATCCGTGTTGGTACCATTATGTTGCATCAGGAATGGCATCCTATGCTGGTCAATAATGAAAGACCTGATGTTCTGCACTAATCCTATGGAGATATTGGGGTGATAAATAAAAAAGAATGCCAGCTTCGCCGCAAGCGACTCATGGACATGATCGGTTCGGATAGCATTGCGATATTACCGACATCATCAGTTTATATTCGGAACCGTGATGTTGAGTTTCCATTTCGTCCAGATAGCGACTTTTTTTATCTAACCGCTTATCCTGAACCTGAGGCGGTAGCCGTTTTAATTCCGGATCGCGCTGAGGGTGAATTTATATTGTTTTGCCGTGAAAGTGATATGGAAATGGAAACCTGGCATGGTCGTCGTGCTGGACTTAAAGGTGCTATTGATATTTATGGTGCAGATGATGCCTTTCCTATAGAAGATATGGATGAGATTTTGTCAGGTTTGATCGAAGGTCATGAGCGTATTTTTTATAATATGGGTAATGATCAAAATTTTGATCAGAGAGTACTCGGTTGGGTTAAGCAAATAAGGAGCAAATCTCGAACGGGCGTAGTTGCTCCGGATGAATTTATCTCGCTTAACCATTTTTTGCATGATATGCGGCTTTATAAGAGCCGACACGAGATTAAATTAATGCGCCAGGCTGCAAAAATTTCTTCAGGAGCTCATAAACGCGTGATGCAATACTGTAAGCCCGGTATGCATGAATACCAACTTGAAGCAGAACTGGTGCATGAGTTTATGCGTAATGGCGCACATGCAGCCGCCTATCCTTCGATTGTTGGTTCAGGAGCGAATGGCTGTATCTTGCATTACACCGAGAATCGGGATGAGATTGATAAAGGTGATTTATTATTAATTGATGCAGGTGCTGAATATCAGGGTTATGCCAGTGATATAACACGAACCTTTCCCGCCAGCGGCAAATTTTCTACAGTGCAGCGTCAAGCTTATGATCTGGTATTGGCTGCGCAATTAGCCGCAATTGAACAAGTTAAACCTGGCAATCATTGGG
>CAYTIZ010000314.1:0-2905 GCA_964437885.1 uncultured Enterobacteriaceae bacterium | reverse complement strand
CTGACAAAATTAATATTAATGACATTAATGCCTTTTTCCTTAATTCTTTCTTCAAACTTATTTACTTTAGTAAGCACAGTGACATCAAAGCCTGCATCAATTGCTGACTCAGCTAATGAAAGGCGATGTGACCAGAATGACCAGTCTTCAGAGACAACAAGAAACAACTTCTTTTTCTTACTCATCATCAACTTACATGGCCGTTTAATACTAAATCGTATATTTTTTCATATTCAAAAACACAATTAGCCAAGCTAAAATTAGTTTCTATCCTTTCTTTTCCTAACAGCCCAAATTTTTTTCTTAATTCTACATTATCAATTAATTTTTTTATTTTATCAGCTAACTCATATTCATTGTGTGGTGGCACGACATAACCTGTCTTTGAATCGACAACTGCTTCAGGATTTCCACCTACATTAGTCACCACCATTGGCAATCTAGCCAACATACTCTCTAACAAGGCATTCGAAAAACCTTCTTGATGGGAAGCTAATACACCAATATCAGAAGCAGCTAGATAATATGGAACATCATCCCTTTTTCCCAGAAAACTTATTTTTTCCTCAACACCTTGTTCTTTCGCAAGCTCAATTAAAGATTGTTTTATATTTGTAAAATCCTCGCCAATAAAAATCATATGCCAGTTATTTTTACTTTCTATTAATGCAGCACTTTTTATTAAATCAGAATGGCCTTTATAGGGGATTAAATTTGCTATAACACAAATAAGTGCTGTGTCAGGAGAAACATCTAATTTTTCTCTATAGACTTTCTTTTTAAGAAATATATCTGGAGGATGATTTTTTATACCATTATAAATAAGGAATGTTTTATCTTTGGGAGTGAGTTCTTCCTCGATTAATTGAGCCACCACTGCTTTTGAATTTCCAAGAAGCGCACTCATGCGTAGATGAAGCCATCTTTCGTATTTTATGATAATAGCTGGCTGCCCTTTTTGATAATCATTCAGGCTACGCCGACTTACTATATGTTTTCTAACGCCCGCTATGTATGCAATGGGATAACAAAACAAGTAACTAGCTGGCAAAAAATAATGCACGAGGTCCGGCTTATGCTTAATGTTGTATATTAAAAATTGTATTCCCACTAAAAAAAGCCGTGACAATCTAACTAATACATTTTTTTTCTTGCCTTTAGATGCGACCCATGGAGCAATAACATTTACTCCTTTCAATCTAGCTTCTTCTGCTAATTCACCGTCCTCAGAAAGAGTAAAAACTGTCACGCTAAATTTTTCTTTGTTTAATTCTGGCAGATAGTACGACAAATGCTTTTCACAGCCACCAAGATTGAGAGTGCCAACGACTATGCATATATGCTTAGACATATTTAATATTAAACTTAAAAAATTATGTTATAGCCACTGGTCTTGCCATGCTTGAAACATTAATATCACCCATAAACGATATTGGTGATTTCTATTTCCTGACATATGTTCCTGCAAACATTTTTGAACCACGTCTACATTAAACAAACCGTCATTACGTAGTCTTTCAACAGAAAGTAAATCATGTGCCCAGTTTTTTAATGGCCCACGTAACCATTGATCAATAGGTACGCCAAACCCCATCTTAGGTCTGTTAACTAAATTTTTAGGTACGTAACGATATAACAACTGTTTTAACAACCATTTTCCTTGTCCATTTCGCATCTTTCTATCAAAAGGCTGTGACCATGCAAACTCAACGACTCTATGATCAAGCAAGGGAACGCGTGCTTCAAGACCGACTGCCATACTCGCTCGGTCAACTTTTACTAAGATATCGTCCGGCAAATAAGTCACTAAATCCATGTATTGCATACGCGATACATATTCAGGAATAAGGTTATTTAACTTTTCATTAGATAACACGGTTTCCATCTCATATCCGTTATTCATTACAGAATCAGGATCTGGCCACTGGCTAACAAGACGCTTATAGATATCTTGTTCATTACTTAAAGGCAAGATAGACGCGATTTTATATAACTTATCGCCTACATGACTTGGCCTTATCTTTGCGGGAATATTTTTTAAAAGTTGATTCCATTGCTGAGGAGGAAAATATTTAATCACACTCACAATATAATTTCTTAATTGTGCAGGCAAATATTTTGCTACAGTAGAAAATTTTCCTGCCCATTGATAACGCGTGTATCCGGCAAATAATTCATCGCCACCATCGCCTGATAAAGCAACGGTGACATGATTTTTAATTAATTTACTAATCAAAAAAGTGGGGATCTGAGAAGCATCTGCAAATGGCTCATCATACATCGTTGGAATTTTCTGGATAACATCTAGAGAATGTTTCGATTCTACATATAACTCCGTATGTTCCGTGCCTAGATGCTTTGCCACCTGCGAGGCATACTTAGCTTCATTATAATCGGACTCATTAAAACCGATTGAAAATGTTTTAACTGGGCGCTCACTATGCTTCTGCATTAATGCGGTTATGATAGAACTATCAATTCCTCCAGATAACATTGCTCCTAAAGGCACATCGGAGATCATACGTTTTTGTACAGCATCACCAAGCAAACTATCTAGTTCATCAATAGCTTCATGATCACTTAGAGAAGAATAATCCAGTTTATTCGCGCTTGCTAAGGCTAAAGGATCCCAGTACTGACTTACCTCTGGAGATTCACCTGCTTTCCATGTCAATATATTTCCAGGAGGTAATTTGAATACATCACTGTAAATCGTAGCCGGCGCAGGCACATAAGCATGTCTCAAATAACTACCTAGCGCATGCTTATCTACCTCTGGCTTCCAATCAGGCATAACGCGAAACGCTTTTAGTTCTGAGGCAAAAGCAAGTCGCTCCGATACAAATTGCCAGTAAAGCGGCTTAATACCAATTCGATCTCGAACCAGTGTTAATTGACGTTCTTG
>CAYTIZ010000313.1:0-2959 GCA_964437885.1 uncultured Enterobacteriaceae bacterium | reverse complement strand
CCACGAGCACCTGTTTTTCGTTCCATTGATTTTTTGGCAACAGCACGTAAAGCACCATCGCGAAACTCTAAATCGCAACCTTCCATATCAAATAAGCGAATATATTGCTTGGTAATTGCATTTTTTGGTTCAAGTAATATTTGCACCAACTGTTCTTCATCTAACTCAGATAATGTTGCGGCAACTGGCAAGCGTCCAACAAACTCTGGAATCAATCCATATTTAATAAGATCCTCAGGTTCTACATTATGTAGAACCTCACTCATACTTTTTCTATCGTCCTTACTCTTTACTTCAGCAGAAAAGCCGATGCCGCCTTTCTCAGAACGTTCTCGAATAATGCGATCTAATCCAGAAAATGCACCACCACAAATAAACAGGATATTTGCCGTGTTCACCTGTAAGAATTCCTGTTGAGGGTGTTTACGTCCACCTTGAGGAGGAACAGAAGCGACAGTCCCTTCAATTAATTTTAACAAAGCTTGTTGTACACCTTCACCAGAGACATCACGCGTAATTGAAGGGTTATCCGATTTACGTGAAATCTTATCGATTTCATCAATATAAACTATACCCGTTTGTGCTTTATCAACATCGTAATCACATTTTTGCAGTAATTTTTGAATAATATTTTCAACATCCTCACCAACATAACCTGCTTCAGTTAAGGTCGTTGCATCAGCAATAGTAAAAGGCACATCCAGTAAGCGCGCCATCGTTTCAGCCAAAAGCGTTTTACCACTACCGGTTGGTCCAATCAGGAGAACATTACTTTTAGATAACTCAACATCAGATTTCTTGATACCTTGTTCCAGACGTTTGTAATGATTGTATACAGCAACGGAGAGAATTTTCTTGGCTTTCACCTGACCAATAACATATTCATTCAGAATATCGTTAATTTCATGAGGTGTAGGAAGTGCTGTTCCAGTACCAGTAACCGATTTTTCCTGAATTTCTTCCCGAATTATGTCGTTACATAACTCGACACACTCATCACATATAAAAACAGAAGGACCTGCGATCAGTTTCCTGACTTCATGTTGGCTCTTACCACAGAAAGAACAATATAGAAGACGATCACCCTCGCCATTTTTACCCTCTTTTCTATCAGCCATTAGTTACTCCTGACATTATTTTACAATCGAACATATTTATTCTGCTTCTTCTACTGTTTCTTTTTGCTCATCTTCAGGCAAATTATCCCTTTCATTTAAAACAGTATCAATCAAACCGTAACTTTTCGCTTCATCTGCGCTCATGAAATTATCACGCTCAGTATCTTTCTGGATCGTCTCCAGCGACTGTCCGGTATGGTTTGCCATGATATGATTCAAGCTTTCACGCGCATTTAAGATTTCTTTTGCATGTATATCAATATCAGATGCCTGCCCCTGAAAGCCACCTAATGGCTGATGGATCATGACACGAGAATGAGGAAGACAATAACGCTTTCCTTTTTCACCACCTGCAAGTAATAAAGCCCCCATACTGGCAGCTTGTCCAACACACATGGTGCTCACATTTGGTTTTATAAATTGCATGGTATCGTAGATGCCTAAACCCGCAGAAACCGAGCCACCAGGAGAGTTAATATAGAGATGAACGTCTTTATCGGGATTTTCTGATTCAAGATAAAGTAGTTGGGCAACGATTAAATTTGCAACGTTGTCTTCTACAGCTCCCACCAGAAAGATGATGCGTTCTTTAAGAAGTCGGGAATAGATATCATAAGACCTTTCGCCCCTTGAAGTCTGTTCAACAACCATTGGCACCAAATTAAGTGCCTGAGTTTCAATGTTATTCATAGTCATCCATATCGGACAATGCCTGCAATAACTTTAGACTGCAGTCTGCCCTTTATTCATAATTTCGTCAAACGTACATGCTTTGTCTGAGACGTCCACATGCTCCAATATCCAGTCAATAACGCCATCTTCCAAGGCTAATGCCTCAACTTCAGCCAGGTTTTTTTGATCTGAATAATACCAATTTACAACTGTATTTGGATCTTCATAGCCCGATGAAGCCTGTTCTATCATTTCTCGAACTTTTGCCGGATCCGCTTTTAACTCATTTTGCTTGATAATTTCACCAACAATCAATTGTAAGGAAACGCGTTTTTCTGCCTGTTCTGCAAATACAGAATCGTCCGCAGATGCAATTGCACCACCATCAAGTCCTTGCTGTTTAAGATTATTTTCCAATTCATGTTTCATACGATGTTGCTCATTGGCCACCAATGATTTGGGAAGCTCAACATCATTTGCTTCGTGTAGGGCTTCGAAAGCTGTGTCTTTCAACTGACGACGCAGTGTTAATTCTACCTCGCGTTCCATATTCCGTCTTATTTCACTGTGAAATGTTTCTTCTTTTCCATCTTTCACACCAAATTGTTCCATAAAGCTTTCATTAATTTCCGGCAAAACTGTTTCGTTCACCAGATTAACTCTGATTTTAAATTCAGTTTGCTTTCCTTTTAACTCTTCTTTGCCATAGTCATCCGGAAATTTCAGAGCTAACGACACGTCATCTCCTGCCGATTTACCCACCAGTCCATCTTCAAATCCTTCAATAAAACCTTTCGAACCTAATTCAAGCTCATGATTTTCGGCTTTTCCACCTTCAAAGGCTTCGCTATCAATAAAACCTTCAAAATTAATATTGACGATATCACCCTCTTTTGCAGCCCTTTCGACCGGTTTTAATTCACGGCGTTGTTTACGCAACATATCAATCATGCCGTTAACATCATCCTCAGATACGTCACATACGGGCTTTTCGAGCTTTATCTCAGACATGGGCTTAAGAGTGACTTCAGGATATATTTCAAAGATTGCGGTATAAGCCAAATCTTTTCCCGCTTCATCATCCAGTTCATCAATTCTAGGTTGACCCGCTGGTTTTAGGCTCTCCTGACTAATCGCTTCATAAAGACTAGATTGAACCAATTCACCAA
>CAYTIZ010000312.1:0-2997 GCA_964437885.1 uncultured Enterobacteriaceae bacterium | reverse complement strand
AAATTGATCATACCTGTATGATTATCGTCTATTTTATTAAAAACAATGACTTTTCCATCCGAGCTGATATTAACGTCCAGGTCATCAACCATATGACAAAACTCTTTCATCCCAATTATTTCATTGCTATCAGTATCATAATGATCAAATACTTTTTTTATTTCTACCAGTTCATTAGTTGATAATTCGCTCATTTTATTTCTCACTTATATAAATTAGATATTATTTATTGGCACTTGGTAGGCAGATATTCTTTAACCATCGTGCCCTTACAAGACCAGACCAGTCTTTCTCCTTTAACTTCTGGTATTAATATTATATTTGTGCCATCAATATCTTTTTCAAGCGTAATCGTCTCTTTATTTGTGAAATATACAGTAACTGCACCTGGCCCATCTACTCCGACTTCAATACTCTTTACTAATGATTTACTAATATCAACTTCTATCTTTTTCCCTTCTTTCAACCATGTTTCAGCATTCGGCAAACTCTTTTTTTCTTTCCAATATTTTATTACGGCTCGCTTATGTTGTATTGATTGCGACAAGCCTTGAAGAACTTTAGCCTGATCTGTCAGTTCTATTTTTTTGCTTGAGGTAAAAACAAAATTCCAACTCAGAACAATAACGGCAAGGATAAGAATAACGAGAGTCTTGTTCATAATTAGTTTTTCGCCATCTCCACCAGAGTCTTACGAACCTCTACTGTTGTCGTCACGGGTGTCTTAAAGTTGATGCGATAAATTCGTGCGCCAATACGTAAATTAAAACCTTCGCTATCAATACCAACCATAACGGGCATATCATCAGATGAATGTTGAATTTCGAATGAATCACAATAGTACCTAATTGCGTCAAGGTGATCCGCATTCATATGAACAATCATCCGTTTTTCCTCTTCAAAACTAAATGGGTTGGCTAATAAAAAATTATCTTTCTCCAGCCAATAAATCTGACCAAAACCGCCAATGAATCGAACTCGTACTAGTTGAAGTTGATAAAAATCAAAACCATGTGTTTTATGGTAATCTCGAGATTGCGGAAAGTAACTATAATATCGCTCCGTACTCTCGATATCGTCGTCATCCAGTTTTTCTGCATTGCCAATATAGGTAATTCGACCAACAGTTTGCAAATCATCAACACCGCTTTCAGTAGCAATTAATGATATTTTTGCATCGGCCAATATATTTTTAGTATGTTGTGCAATATTACTAATTAGAATGATCGGTTTACCATCCTTATTCAAGCAATATGGGACAATCGAACCAAATGGGTAACCATCAACATCAACAGAATGTGTGCTTAGGATCGCCTGATATTCTGACAATAATAACGTTCTTGCTTCTTTTGCTTTTTGACCATTATTCATCAGTAGATTTTAACAGAAATAGACTAAAATAAATGTTACAGCATAACAACACATCATAAAATGGATAAAGTCAGACGACTAGGCAATACAAATATCGAAGTCCATTCGATAGGCTTAGGTGCAATGCCATTATCTCTGGAAGGAAGACCTAATGCAGCACAAGCTCATTCTGTTATTGAATCCTTTGTTCAAGGCGGTGGTAATTTCATT
Source organism: uncultured Enterobacteriaceae bacterium (assembly GCA_964437885.1). GTDB lineage: Bacteria > Pseudomonadota > Gammaproteobacteria > Eutrophobiales > Eutrophobiaceae > UBA7359. The sequence continues at coordinate 1,416 of CAYTIZ010000312.1, read as the reverse complement.
GATACTGCTAATGTTTATTGCACTAATGCTTCAGAGATTGGACACAATGAAAAATTAATTGAGCAAGTACTATCAAAGCTAAATTATAAAAAAGATATATTCGTTGCAACTAAAGGTGGCATTAAGCGCTGCAAAGATGACTGGGTTGCGGATGGCAACCCTGAATTCTTAAGAGAATCCTGTGAAAAGAGTTTAAAAGCTCTAAAGACAGATTCAATTTTTCTATATCAACTCCATGCTCCCGACCCTGAAATCCCATTAACTGATTCCGTTGGCGAACTATTAAAACTAAAGGATGAAGGAAAAATTCAACACATCGGTTTATCCAACGTTAATATTGAACATATTCAACTGGCACTTTCTATAACACAGATCATGTCTGTTCAAAATCGATGCAATTTATTTAATAGGGCATCATTTACAAATGGTGTAATCGAATTTTGTGAAAAAAACGAAATTACCTTTATTGCACATAGTCCGGTCGGTGGACATTTCGAGCATAGACAACAGACTGATAATGTTTTATTAAAAAAGCTTTCAGAAGAGCATAAGGCATCTACTTATCAAATTATGATTGCGTGGCTGTTACACAAAAACCCGACAATATTACCGATACCAGGTGCAAGTAAAGTAAGTAGTATTATAGATAGTCTTCATGCCATGAATATTAATCTGAGCAAAGAAGAGTTGCAGTTGCTCGAAACAAGTATCAAATAAGAAATATTACGTTATTGCTCAAACACATTTTTGACTACCACATCATCAAGACTTAGTTGTCCTGGTCGTGGCCATGGTTCTTTCGTGCCTTTTCCAATTGCCACAAACATAGCAATCACATGGTCATTCGGGAGGCGAATCAACTCTGCCACCTTCTCAAAATCAAAACCATCCATTGGACAAGAATCATAACCCAATGACTTTGCGGCAAGCATTATCGTTTGCGCAACAATACCACAGGAGCGCATAGCTTCATCTCTTTGCACCTGATCCTTGCCTCTATAATAATCATCTATAGCTGGAACCATAAACTCCTGAACTTCTTTTGGTGCATTTACCCAATAACGCGCAGGCTCCTTTTCCCAAGCCTTCAAATCTGCGCAAAGTATAATAAACAAAGATGTATCAGTAACTTGTGATTGATCCCAGGACACTTGCCTGATTTTCATTCTCAAGTCTGCATCATCCACTACAACAAAACGCCAGTTCTGAATATTAAAGGCTGTTGGAGAAAGTACTGCTAACGACAAAATTTCGTTTGCTTTTTCAGCAGTCATAACATGGCTTGCATCAAAATGTTTGACCGCTCGGCGTGAGCGTATCGCTTCTATAGTTTCCATAATTTTTCCTTTTTTGTTAATGAACCTAACGAGGCTGTAGAAAAACCAGATTTAGGAACAGGATTTCACTGCCTTGATT
>CAYTIZ010000311.1:0-3003 GCA_964437885.1 uncultured Enterobacteriaceae bacterium | reverse complement strand
AACAGCCGCAGAAAAAAGAAAACGTGCTAAAGGCGAACAAAAACGTTCACGTAAACGAAAATCTGAATAAAGCAATAAATGCTGAACACCTTAGCAAGCCCATCTGCTATCATATTTACTGATACAGTAAATGTCGTACTATTTTATTAATCATGAAGATTAAAAGCATTATTAGCGGTTGTAATCAAATTATTGATAATTATTTTGAGCTCACAGATATTGGCAAGTCTCCCCATTATGATCATAAAAAAAGTTATATAAGATTGTCAGGCACTCCTAAAAATGATCTCGATTTTTCTGAGTTGATATCAAATCTTTATAAACAGATTCAAAATAATAGAGAATTATCAATTAGTGCGTACGGGAAACTACCTTCCCGTGAAAACTGGAGGTTTCAAAAACAAATAGAGATAGATTCAAAAAATTCTAGTCCGGAAGTCACGCTTGAGAGAAAGTTGGTAAATGTTTTTAATGGATCATTGGTTAATCAAATACCAACATCATCAGGCTTAGTAGGATCCAGGCAAGATAAGGTTAGAAATATCGATTTAGTAATGCGTAACAATAGTTATGAATATGAATTCATAGAATTAAAAGTAGATAGTAATACGCCATTATATGCCGCAATGGAAATCTTGCTCTATGGACTTTTATATATATTTACAAGGGAGCATATGCAGGAGTTTGAATATGACAGTAATGATAAGACTTTATTGTCAGCAAATTCAATTCAATTAATTCCTCTCGCACCTTTTCACTATTATCCATACCATATTCAATGGATTGAAAGAAAGATTAATGATGGTTTGCAACAGTTTATTAAATCTGAAGCAGGAATTGATTTAAACATGGATTTTACTTTTCAATCCTTTCCAAAGGATTTTCAATGGCCGTTGGTTGATAAAAATTTAAGTGATGATGAATTAGTTCAAGTCATGAATGATCGGTTCCCAATTTATCAATAACAATGCAGGCTCGTATTCATCGTGGCACAAAGGAAATAGGTGGTAATTGCATTGAATTAAATAGTTCTGGTAAATCCATTATCCTCGACCTTGGGATGCCTCTGACGATTGCTAATCAAGGCGATGCAAAATTGCCTGAGATACAAGGATTAAAAGAAGGTGATAATCCTAATTTATTGGGTATTGTTATATCACACCCTCATCAAGATCATTACGGCTTGCTTCCCAAAGTCCATTCTTCAGTACCTATTTTCATCGGTAAAGATGCGCATGCAATTCTTGAAGCATCATCACCATTCTCACCATTCGGGATATCTTTGGATTGTGTCACACATTATAAAAATAAAAATCAATTTACCATCGGGCCATTTAGAATAACACCGTATCTAAATGATCATTCAGCCTATGACGCATATTCATTATTGATAGAAGCCGATGGAAAAACATTATTTTATACGGGAGATTTTCGCACACATGGAAGAAAGGCAGGTGTTTTTAAAAAATTAATAGAAAATGGCCCGAAGAATGTCGATATTCTTCTTATGGAAGGAACGAATATTGGAAGAGGGTTAAAAAATGACAAGCCAATTACTGAAGGCGAGTTAGAAAATAATATCAGAGATGTATTAGATAAAACCAACGGCTTAACGCTGTCATGGTTTTCAGGTCAAAATATTGATCGTTTCGTTACATTTTATAAAGCAGCCAAGCGTGTAAACAGAACAATGATTGTTGATCTCTATATCGCTCATATACTAGGCGCTATCGATAACCCATCAATTCCTTCGCCGAAGAATTCTGATATTAGGGTTTTTCTTCCTATACGAATGCGTAACAAAATCATTAGAGAGAAGAATTTTGATCTCGTTTCTCCATACTATGACAAACGTATCTATCCTGATGAGATCAAAGATAATGCTTCTAAGTACCTTATGACATTTAGACCTGTTATGTGTCCTGATCTGGAGAAAGCAGACTGTCTTAGTAATGCAAGTTTAATCTATTCAATGTGGGCTGGTTATTTTGAACAAGGTAGAGATGATATACGTAATTGGTGCAGTGAGCATTCAATTCGCTTTGAAATTTGTCATACATCAGGTCATTCTGACATAATCGGCATGAAACAATTAGCTAGTGCACTTTCGCCCAAGATATTAATTCCAATCCACAGCTTTAATCCTGAACGCTATAAGAATTATTTTTCAAATGTTGAACAAATGGAGGATGGGCAATGGTGGGAAGTATGATGTCTAGTTATAAAAGATAATAACTTATTTTGGATATTCTCCCGTGCTGAAACTAAAAGAGTAAAATATTCTATAAATAAAATTCCCAGTTCTTTAATCTTTATGTAATTTCGCAGTGATCTTTTGCATTTCTTCCTGAGCAAGAATAATTTCTTCAAGTGAAAGTTTTGACCAACGTTTAAGCTGCTCTTTTTGTGCCCCTTCCCAGGTAGTCAGATTCCAGTCAATTTCATCTAATTGTTGATTAGTCTTTGTCATTATTTTCCATTATCAGCTGCAGTTGTTCAATGTCAAGTAAGTCTTGTGGCCTGTTTGCAACAGTTTTCATAGTAATTAAGGTTGGTATGGAAACGAAACGGACATTGGAAGCGTCAAAAGATTTGATTAATGAATCTTTATATTCCATCTCAAAATTAAATGGCTCTGATACAAAAATATCTATCGGTGTTTCTTGATGCTGGTCACTCCAAAATTGTAAAACTTGCATGCCTTTATCTTGTATCCAGCTATCACGCTGTTTATTATTTGAAAACTGTTCAGCAGAGATAGGTATAATAGGTTTATAGCCTAATGTCTTGAGTGCAGCAAAAGTACGATTAATATTGTCTGGAACGAGTTGAATAATGAAATCAACATCTTTGGTAAAGCGTAAATATCCATGAGCATTAACAGCTAAACCTCCAGCTACAATATAGCGGACATCGGCATCTAAAAGTGCACAGATAATGGCTTCAAAACTTGAGAGTTTCATGTGAGTATTTTGCCGGAAAAACTAATCGAATACAGGATTA